>CAXGPR010000015.1:0-54354 GCA_964011675.1 uncultured bacterium | reverse complement strand
TTCGCTCTTCAAGGTCTCATCGGCTGGCTTATGGTCAAGAGCGGTTTAGAAGATCGTCCAAGCGTGAGTCATATTCGCCTCACACTGCATCTGAGTGGTGCGCTACTCCTGCTAGCCACATGCCTCTGGCAGGCTTTCAAGAACCTTATTCCACACGAACGCAAAGCGGATTCTACTCCACTGGCCCTGCCGAGCGTTCTGTTTTTCGCAGCACTGTATATCCAGATTGCAGCAGGTGGACTTTTAGCGGGTCTTAAAGCGGGGTACATATCAAATACGTTCCCTCTCATGTTCGGTCAATTGATTCCGGACGGGTTGTTTAACCTGGCGCCTGCCTGGATCAATTTACTCGACAGCAGCCCTATGGTTCATTTTCAGCATCGGTGGTTCGCGTTTGTCGTCTTGGGGCTGGCGATTTGGCTTTATATTCGAGGGCGAGCTACACATGTGGCCCCTTTGCTTCGCATAAGCACAACTGCCGTGATGGGTATTACCCTGTTACAAGTTCTGCTGGGCATTGCCACCGTGCTTGGCGGCATGCCCATCGCGCTGGCATCACTTCACCAGGCTACGGCAGTTGCGCTCTTCGGTGCAGGCCTGATGAGTTGCTACTGTGCGACTTCGTCGTAATTTTTTGCATCTTCGGAAAAAGTCGTGAGACTATCGAGCAATTTCTGTAAGTCGCGACAGCGCTTCTGGGCGAAGCTCTTCCAAGCGGCTCGCGCCGCCGCATAAGATCCGACAGCGCCAACTATGCCAATCAAAGCCATACCCTCAAACGTGCTCGGCTGAAAGGCAAAGCCACCAAGCGCTGCGGCAACGAACATACCCGAAAACAGAATAGCGAAAAAAGCAAAGAAAGTCATGGCTGCATAGTCTGCTCGTATCCGCACGTGCATCTGATCTTGTTCGCTCTGCACGGTGATCTGCAGCGATTCTACATCGCTTGTATTCCGCCAGTCTAAGCGTCCATCGCGGTCTAATACCTCTCCGCGACGGTGTGTCAAATTTGTAATGAGCGCGGCCACCTCTCCGTACCGATCTGGCTCAATCGCCCCTCCACTGGCTGATAGATCAAAGCGCATGGGCGCACCTAATAGACTCGACATCCAAGCAGCATGTCCACTTTTTACATCTGTCATCAGAGCTCCATCATGTCGTTTACGACAAAATATGCACTTAGGTTGGACAATATATTCTCCTTCATAATTAAGTAACCCATTCCGTTTGGATGTAATGCATCAAACATCAATTCGCGCTTCCACCATATATCCTCAAATAGGTAATCAACTACAGGCAGTCCGTATAAATTCGCCAGCTCGACGATCATCGCATGATAGGCCAATGCGCCTTCACTTAACCCCTGTAGCCGATGACCCTCTGGCGTTTTTTCAATCATGTCAGGATGCATCGAACTGAGCAGAACGACCGCAGAACCCGACTCGTGAAAACCCTCAATAATACGGCTTAAATTAGCACGTGAATTTTCCAACGACACACCCTGTATCAGATCGTTTGCACCGTATTCTAGAATCACCAAAACGGGGTTCAGCAACAGCACTGCGTTCATCTGTTTCAAGCCTTCCGCCGTGGTAGACCTAATCTGCGCCAAGTTGATCACGGGCAGGCGCAGTTCATTACTCAACAGCGTAGGATAGGAAGAGTCTCCGGAACATGGACTGCGTGGTGGCAACACTCTGCACCCCGAACCGTAACCAAAAGTTAGGCTCGTGCCCATTGCGACAATGACGTCTCCTTCTTGCCACTCAACGCGCAGAGGCTGCCCTGTCTCACCTCCATTGGTGGGCGTATCCCCAGAGCAACCAAGCCAAGCCAAAAAGGCAAAAAGAAACGGGATGTCTCTTTTCATAACCGAGGTACTTGCCCGGTCTGGCTCTTTAAGTCCACTTTCCCATCTCAATCAACCTCGCACAAAAGGGGGATGTTTGTACCCTATTAAGATCAGCTATAGCGGTTTTTCACGAAAAGCTGAACTGCACCGCTTATCGACTCGATGCGGCGCACGACCAACGAAATCTTGTTATCGCCATTTAACTTCGACCAAAAATGAGCTGCAATCTCGTCGGCGCTCCCCGGTAGAGACAGTAAATAAGGCGCACCCTCAAAGGAAGGCAATGGATCTCCGTCACTCCGGTAGGTGGTTATAGCATACCCCATACCTGCCTCCACTTCATCAAAGCGGAAAAAGTGCCGCTCTGATGCGTTCTCACTAAAGGGGCTTTTCTTGAGAATCGACAGCCACAGCACCTGCTCATCAACGTCTGTGTAGCCAGATATACGTGGCGTAAAATTGGGCGCATCAGGCTCGTGATGCCAATCATTAAGAGAGTCTGCAAAGGAGCCATGCCCTTCCAGTGCAACCCAGATAGCATCCGTTTGCACCCCGTTACTTACTATGAACCGACGACCACTGGTGCGCATGGCGTTGTAGATGATGAGCGATGGATCTTCAACCTTGCTTGGATCAGCCGCTTCGGTGCGTACAACGCTATCTTCGCAAACAAAAATGCGATTGCGGCTGTTGTCGCTGCGACCCATGATCCAGTAAACCTGTATCCACGCACCGTCATCACCTCGTCCAAGTACGATACCGCGACCAGGATACGGGTTTTTTTCTATTCGTTCTTGCGCATTTTCCACTGCCAATTTTACCGACATCGGCGCCTCCTAATTCATTGTATTCACGAGCGGAATATACAATAAGTACTTATTGATAACAACGGGCGCTTAGCCCATTTTCATATGAAAAACGGCGGTGTTTCTAGTCAGGATTCAGACTAGAAACATCGCCGAAAAAAATGGGGGTCGCATACTCTGAGACGCTATTTTTTATTGCGTACTTCGTTTCAACACGGGTAAACCATTTTTACTCTCCGAGACCTCATATCTACCTGGCACACCCTCCAAAACCCTTTCTTTTTCCGTTTTAGCAAAAAAGTAAATGGTCTGCGTATTCCCATTCTTGAGCGTCATGGTGCACGCGTGTAAAAAATACGCAAATTCCTTGTAATTAGTGCAAGTAAAGGCCGTAGTTACAATATTTTACGCCAGTTTCAAACCCTGTGTACATCGAACGAGAAATACGATCCCAAGCGTAACACTAGAGCAACAGGGAGGTATTTTCTATGATACTGTTGTTTACAACCAAGCTCACAACAGAATCCTCAAGGAATTCTCGTAATTCTAAGCCGCCAAAATAGCATCTATGCGGCGTAATTCTTCATCGGAAAAATCAGCTCCTTCCAAGCACGCCACGTTCTCTTCTATTTGCTGTGGCCGACTCGCACCAATAAGCGCCGTGGTCATTGTCTCATGCCGCAACACCCAGCGCAGCGCCATTTGTGCCAAACTCTGATTGCGCTCTTCAGCTAGCGCATCGAGCTGCTTAATGATCGACAGCTTCTCATCCGTAATCTGATCGTGCTTAAGGGAACCATGCTGTTTAGTCACCCTTGATCCCTCAGGAATTCCCTCAACATATCGATTGGTCAGCATACCTTGAGCCAGCGGGCAAAATGCGATACAGCCCAAGCCTTCCTGTTTCAACACCTCTAGCAATCCATTTTCTTCAATCCGACGATTTAGCATGCTGTAAGATGGCTGGTGGATTAAACAAGGCGTTCCCATATCGCGTAAAATCCGCGCTGCTTCGCGAGTGCGTTCAGGAGTGTATGAGGAAATGCCAACATATAGCGCTCGACCACTGCGCACCGCGTAGTCGAGTGCTGCCATCGACTCCTCAAGGGGAGTTTCCTCATCCGGGCGGTGGTGATAAAAGATATCCACATAGTCCAGTCCCATGCGCTTGAGACTCTGGTCAAGGCTGGCCAACAGATACTTTCGCGAGCCAAAATCACCGTAGGGGCCTGGCCACATGCCGTGACCAGCTTTGGTGGAAATAATTAATTCGTCGCGGTATGTGGCCAGGTGTGCCGCAAGAACGCGCCCCATATTTTCTTCTGCCGAACCGGGAGGAGGACCGTAGTTGTTCGCCAAATCAAAGTGCGTTATACCCAAATCAAAAGCGCGCAGCACCATAGCACGCGTATTCTCGAATGGATCAACCCCGGCAAAGTTGTGCCACAATCCCAAGGCAACAGCCGGCAGTTTTAAGCCACTACGACCGCAACGATTAAACGTCATCTTGTCGTATCGATCCGAAGCAGGCATGCGTTTTTTCTCCAATTGTAGATTTATTTAGTCTATCCGAATCTAAACCAAGATTCCGCATTGCAACAGAGAGCTCTTGACGAATTCAAGCATACATCATATTATGTGTGATTAGTATGTTGCGAAAGTCTACAAAAGATATGCTACCTTAATGGTCATATACGGGAGTTCTTTATGAGTAATTTCAGCGTCGAAGTGCGGTCGGATGAGCCCTTTGAAAAGGCATTGCGCCGTTTCACTTCTAAAACGCGTCGAGCAGGTCTACTACGCGACCTGAAAAAGCGCCGTTTTTACACCAAACCTTCGGTGCAAAAAAAGATTGATAAGCAAAAAAGCGTGCGCCGTCAGCAAAAGGCACTGCGCATGGCTGATACTGGGCAGACGCGCGGCGGTAGCAGGGGACGACCTGCTCGCTAATTTATTCGATTGAAAACAAAAACGGCGGCTCTATCGATAGAGTCGCCGTTTTTTTGTGCCAGTTTAGTACGAGTTAATGCGTTTGAAAAAACTCAACACTCTCACCGCTCGGACCGAGAAAAAAAGCGATCGTAACGCTCAGTCCACCCAAGCTGATATCCTTGGGTTCTACCGTCACCTCATACCCTGCTTGACGCACGCGTTCAATAGCTGCACGCGTGTCCGAAGTTGCTAGGGCAAAGTGCATAAGTGGATGGTTCGGGCTCTCACTGTTAGGCACTGGCGATTCCTCGGTCGGCGCAAAGAGTTCCATATGGCTGCCATCTCCTGTGTCAAGCAGAATAATTTTACGATCGGGCGCGCCAAACTCGGCGACGAGTTCCATACCAAGCACGTCGCGATACAGCTTAAGCGACGCGTCCCAGTCCCGCGTCTGCACTGCTATATGATGCGTCCCACATCCGGCGATCACTGCGTTCTTTTTCCCTAACGACATATATCCTCCTCGTCGATTTCGCATTCTCAGAACTGGACTAATCTCTCCTATTGAATTTCTCCACACAAATGCTCAGCCGCCAGGAATAATACGCTTGCTCAAAACGGCGCATACCCCATCTTTGAATGAGTATACGTCGCCACCTGGAGGAAACCTTTCCCATGATGCGCAATTTAGCTGGACCCACATACACGCTCTTGACCGCGCTAGTGTTAACGCTCGTTACCGTCACACCCTCTGCTGCCCTACGTGCAGGCCTACGCGCAGCATCCATCCATCCTCTCAGCGATGTAAAAGATAAAACAAGAATGGGGCTTGAAGGATTTATTCGCGAAGCGCTAACCCCGCGATGGCAAAGCGAGTTTAACTTGGGCTATAGCGGTCTGATGAGCGAAACTTACGAAGCCCAGACCATCAGCGTACAAAGTCGCCTGATTTTTGGTAAACACAGTAGTCCGCACTGGAGTTTGGGCCTCTTTGCTGGGATCGGCGTACTCGCGTATGATATTGCCAAGTCACCCCCGCGCCGAACGATTGACACTGCTAAACGGGGCTGGACTACGTCCTTCCCCGTCGGCATGCATCTGCGTAAAGATAACCATTGGGGTATTGAATTAGCGGCTGGATATACTTACACCATGAGCGATGAGATAGATCTCGTAGCGCTTAGAAAAGGGAACGACGCACTGTGGAGCATCGAGATAGGATTCTCTATAGGTAAAACACCAGATGGGCCGGATAAAAAACTCGTGCCAATAACTAGACCCGCCACTATCACTCGCCGCGTAAAGCAGCCCGCTCTAACCCAAGGAGAGAGCGATGTGGACAACGATGGAGACGGACTCAGCGATTGGAAAGAAACGCAGCTATACTTCACTAATCCCATCATGCGCGATAGCGACGGAGACGGCCTGGACGATTTAGCTGAGGTAGAAGTATACGGCACAGATCCTAATCGCCTTGACAGCGACAACGGCGGCATGCGCGATGGCGATGAAGTTCAGCGAGGAGCTAACCCACTGGATGCAGGGGATGATTTTCTACCCGAACAGATCTTGGAAGAAGATCACCAACCCGTGTCCGCACCACCGTATGAACTGCCCGTTGTATACTTCCGCAGCGGCGGTCTACAACTCGTTTCAGAAGCTCAAACCAACCTCGAACGCGCTGCCGAGTATATGCGCAAAAACCCCGGCATAAAAATCGAATTACGCAGTCATTCTGACAGCGAGGGTGCCCGCGCTGTTAACTTACAGCTGTCTCGTCGACGCGCTGAGGTAGTAAAAGATTTTTTGGTGGAGCTCGGCATAGAATCAGAGCAACTGCGCGTGCGTGCCTATGGAGAGGCTCATCCCGTCGCATCCAATGCGACAGAGGGGGGACGACTGCTCAATCGACGCGTAGAGCTTATACCCGTGCGCTAAGCAAAAGCGAAGCGCAGTGCCACCCCATATATCTATTTACTACAGCTTATTAACGAGCAGGTCGGCAAAGCGATCGGCACTGTCTTCGATGTCGAAACCGTAGGCTTGCTTGTTGCTATCCACGCAGCACAGAATGCTATCACGAGGCAGCGCACCCACGCCGCAGAGTGCGCCCACCAGACCCCCTGTAATACTCGCGTAGCAGTCTACGTCAGCATAGCGCAACCAGTTCCCATCAGAGTCCAATTCAAACTGATTAACGGCGACCTCTAGTGCACGAATAGGTACATCTCCGTGCGCTAAGAGCGCACAAAAAGCCGTAGAAAGTGCCCGGTAGGGATCAAAAGCACTGAAGTGGCGTAGTTCAAAGGACAGAAACTCGACCAGGTCCACTCCTTGCTTCCCTCGTGCGCGTCTAAGTAGAGACGGCAAATTGTCCACAACAAATGGTCGGCCAAAATATCCTCCCAATCGTAAGGGGTCCAGCGCCAGCGTGCGCTCTATTATTTCGCACGGTTCGATTCCCGCTAGCGCCAGACTCTGAGACGCTGCCAGTAACGCAGTCGCTTCACGAGCATACGCCACATCGAAGAATGCAGCCTCATAGGCTGCGCAGTAGGCGCGCTCAGGTTCCCCGGCATACAGCAGCCCCATAAAGGGCAAGGCAAGCATGCCAGCAATGGTGGGATAGTTGAGTCCAACGCTACGTGTAGCCAAAACATCCGATGAAATGCCGAGATAGTTTAGCGACTCTCGCCCCAAGTAGCCAGAGCTAACACCTTCCCACATGGAAAACTGATTGCGTGCCAGCTGGGCATGACGCGGAAAAAATGCGGCAGGCCTTTCGTATATCTCAACAAAGCGTTTCGCAATCTCTCGCGCATCGGGCGCACGCTGGACTTGACAAGCCAATTCCATGAACACCCAAGCATAGCGAACGTCGTCAGTGCCCGTACCAGGAGATGCGGGGACCGACCAGAGCCCGTGAGGCCCTGCACTACCGACATACGGACGTAGTCGGTCGATCCACTCGACCCGCTCCGAAGAAAATTCAAACGGAGCGCCGAGCGCATCTCCATACGCCTGCATTAGAACGGCCCCTTGAATACGCTCGACTCTATCCATTCTCTACACCGCCAATGCGCTAGGCGCGTGCCGTCGCCTTAAAGCACAGAGAAAACAGCAAAAACGATTTTCCTACGCCGATAAGCTACAAACGCAAGTAAGCTAGTCGTATCCGTAGGCGCGTACGGCTTCTTCGTCGAGACCCATGAAATGGGCTATTTCATGCACTAAGGTTATTTCTATCTCAGCGATCAACTCATCTGGTTCGGGAAAGTCTTCTACCAGGGGCCCCTGATAAATCGCAATGACAGGGGGAAACACTCCGTTATCCTCGATGTGCTGTTCGGACAGCGGAGTGCCGCTAAAGAGTCCATAAACTAGTTCGTCTCGACAGCCTGTAATCTCCTCAACAACGACAGAATCCGGCCATTCTTCAACCAGAATCGCCACGTTTTGCATGACATGCCTAAAGTGCATGGGAATCTGCTCCAATGCCTTTTCGACCAGAGACTCAAACTCGGTGCGATGCACGCTCTACCAGTCGGCGACGCTGCCGTCGGTCTCGTAATAGTGTTCCCCACCCAACTCTTCTTCATACTGAGCTTGTACAGCAACCTCACACTCATCTATCTCAAAACCCAGACCGGGTCTATCAGGCACAACAATGTGTCCCTGCTCAACCTCCCACGCCGCACTGAGCACATCGAATAAGTGGGTGGGGCCGATCTGCTCCTGTATGAGAAAGTTTGGGACAACCATATCGACGTGCATACAGGCGGCCAGCGCAACGGGCCCAATCGCACAGTGCGGCATGATGTGCACATAGTAGGTCTCTGCCATATTAGCGATGCGCTTGAGCTCACTAATCCCACCAGCGTGAGAACCGTCTGGCTGTATATACGAGACGACACCTTTCTCAAGCACGTCGCGAAATTCCCAGCGTGACAGCAGGCGTTCTCCCGTAGCAATGGGAAATGGAACCTTGTCTGAAACGAGCTTTAACGCATCCACATTTTCCTGTGGCACGGGCTCTTCCACGAACATGGGGCGCATCCCCTTGAGCTCTTGACATATCTCAACAGCCAAACCCGGCGTCATTTTACCGTGAAAATCAAAGCACAGTTCGACGTCGTCGCCGACCCACTCGCGCATCAAATAGGCGCGCTTTACAAACGCGTCAATTCGCGACGGCGGTTCGTGTGCCCGCCACTTACCGCCAGGTCCCGTCTTAAAGGCAGTATAGCCGTGCTTCAACAGTCCATCCAAGCGATCGCGCGAGGCCTGAAGCGCCTCGTCATTGTCTCCGCCAATGCCCCAGTGTGCGTAGACGCGCACGCGATCGCGCACGGCCCCACCGCCCAACAACTTGTAGACTGGAACGCCGTAGTACTTACCAGCAATATCCCATAGTGCTTGATCAATGCCGGACAGCGCCGACATGACGACGCTCCCGCCGCGAAAAAACGACGAGCGGTAGATATGCTGCCAGTGATGCTCAATGCGCAACGGATCCTTGCCCACAAGATAATCGGCCATCTCATCGACGGCGGCACAGGTGCTGCGCGGTCGCCCTTCAAGCGTCGACTCACCCCATCCTATCAGTCCACTGTCCGTCGTAATCTTAACCAGTCGCATTCGATTACGAGGAAAAAACTGCTCTATTTTAGCTACTTTCACCAGACGCTCTCCTAAGAGTCTCTCGTTTTGTTAAATTCAACGGTTTGGATATAGTACACCACCGGCCCCATCCCATCAAGCAATCCGGCATCCTTTCGCTTGCCCACCTCAAGCAGCTCCGTTATACTAGGAAAACTCATCTTCTCCTCACAAAGCAACTTTATACTAAACATGAATTTCACGACAATTGCGGTATTGGGCGCAGGTGCGATGGGTAGCGGCATTGCCCAGCTATTGGCACAGTACGGTTTCACGGTAAACCTGTGTGATAAGAACCCGCAGATATTGAGAGAGAGCGCAGCCAATATACGGCAACGACTCGACTCGCAGGCTCAGCGGGGTCACCTAACCGAAGACCAACTCAATTCAGCCCGTAGCGCGCTACAGACGGTCCAATCGCTATCGGAAGCCTGCACCGCCGACCTGATTATCGAAGCCGTACCAGAGCAGATCGAGCTGAAGAAGAACCTATTTGCCGAGATCGACCGGGCAGCCCCGGCCAATGCCTTTTTAGCCAGCAATACTTCGGGACTCGACATAGACCAGCTGGCAGCAGCGACCGAGCGGGCCGAACGCGTTATCGGCATGCACTTCTTCAACCCGCCACCGCGTATGCCGTTAGTGGAGATTGCGCGCGGAAAGGCAACGAGCGACGCTACGTTTGACGCGGTCCATACGCTGGCTCGGCAGCTGGGCAAGACGCCCATATCGGTATCTAACAGCCCTGGATTTGCCGTTAACCGCATACTCTTCCCTATGATAAACGAAGCTATATACGCGCTGGCAGAAGGCGTAGCCAGTGCCAAAGACATTGATCGCGCCATGTGCTTGGGTGCAGATCATCCGCTGGGACCGCTCGCGCTGGCAGACTTCGTCGGCCTCGATATTACGCTCGACATTCTCGACGCCCTTGAACGCGATCTGAAAAGCGACAAATACAGGGCGTGTCCTTTGCTGCGCGGCAAGGTCGCGCGCGGCGAACTAGGCCGAAAAACAGGTCGCGGCTTTTTTTCTTATTCCTGATCCGTACCGTGCGCTATCTGCTTCTCATATGCGCCGTCGGCTTGTTCTTATCGGGTTGCGGCTCCGTGCGTCCTGCACCGCGCTATTCCACGGCAAAAACGCAGCAGGCTTCCGTCGTGCGCGAATTGGAAACGCGCCAGCGGGGCGGCGATCAGCGCCTGCGAAGGATCGTAGAAACGTATATAGGCATACCGTACAGATGGGGCGGCACTACGCGCAGTGGCATGGACTGTTCTGCCTTTACTCGCGCCGCCTTCCGCGAAACCTACGGCATTGAACTACCGCGCACATCCAAGCAGATGTATCGACTAGGGCTTTTCCTGCCAAACCGACAAGAGCTGCGTCCGGGCGATCTCGTTTTCTTCAAAGACACGTTTGCTGGCGCGGGCATCTCGCACGTCGGTGTCTACCTAGGCGACGGAGAGTTTGCGCACGCGAGTTCAAGTAAAGGCGTCACCATTACGCCGCTCAACAATCCATACTTTACCAAACGATACGCAGGCGGACGACGCATTGAACGTTAAAAGATTGGGCGATGCGGTGCCGTGGCTACTCGCTCTCAGCATTGAGTCAATTCTGTTATATCTGGTTAGGCTTGGGGACTTACGCACACAGATCCACTCATTATGGCTGGCACTTCTAGTCCTTAGCGTCGTGTATGGGGGGGCCGTCCTGTGGATCCTATACAAAAAAAGCGGCTCAGTTCGCACCTTAATTATATTCAGCTTGCTGTTTCGCCTGACTATGTGTAACAGCCCCGTAAGTCTTTCCGACGATATTTATCGCTATATATGGGACGGCCGTGTTCAGCTCGCAGGTATAAACCCATACCGCTATGCGCCAGAAGACGATGCGTTAACGAGCCTACGCGATAGCACTATTTACCCGGCTATAAATCATCGCCAAGTGCCGACGATATACCCCCCTCTAGCCCAAGCGTTTTTTGCCATGACAGCTGCTATAAGCGAACGCTTAGGCACGATTAAAATGGGGCTCATAGCATTGGATTTAGGCTTGTGCCTACTCTTGGCGCGCTTTTTGGCCCTGCGCAATATGGATCCTCGGCGCACCCTGATCTACGCTTGGCATCCGCTTCCTCTAATCGAAATTGCAGGGAGTGGCCATATCGATATTCTGGGTTCGTTCTTTGCACTCGCCGCACTCTACGCGCTTGTTCAACATAGACGAGTACTGGCTTACTCCCTGCTGGCGGCCGCCACCCTCTCCAAACTCGTACCCGCATTTGCTCTCCCGATATTCTGGCAATACAGAGACGGAGCTCCATCAAATCGCTTGCGCTCTTTTTTTAGTCTATCCGGCCGTGCCCCGTTCTTTGCTTTCATAGCGATCATATCGTTGGGCTATATTCCGTATGTCGATTTTAGCACGCAAACCTTCTCCGGGCTCTCCAAATATCTCAGCCACTGGCATTTTAACGATTTCTTCTACTCCCTTTTTCGCAGCTTATTAACCTCGTTAGACCCCTCTGCTGCCGTATACGCACGGTGGATCTGCGCACTCCTCATGATCGTGGCAATTGTCTATGCTGTGCGCTCAATGCAAGATCCACTGCGTGCAACCTATTGGTGCCTGGGTGCCTATGTGCTCCTTTCCCCTACGCTACACCCGTGGTATATGTTATGGATCATGCCCTTTATGCCCTTTTTCCCTAGTGCTGCTTGGTTAACTCTCTCGGTCCTCGTCTTTCTTGCATATGAAGTAGTCATTGACTATAGTCTGAGCGGAGTGTGGCTAGAAAAGCCGTGGGTACGATGGGCCCAGTATGCTCCGTTTTTTTCTCTGCTGCTTTCCAGCTATTGGCGAACGATTCGCGGAAACGCAAACCGTTCTTGATGCGTCTTGTATATTCGGGCGAGAATATACGTCATAGCACATCAGTCTAATGGGCGAATCGATTAGCCTTATTCGTAGTCGCTCGTCCAAACGAGCAGCCCGTTCGTATTAACTTGTTTCCTGCGTATATTCACAGCGTAATAACGTGCACATGAGGAAACCATATTGAGACGACCCAATGCTGTGCTGCTACTGATAGTCGCGCTCGCCTGTGCCGGATGCTTGGAACTAGTTAGGCGCCCTGGTACAAAAGCGCGTTCCGGCTCAAGCGAACTAATTTACGCGGGTGAAAAAATATCTGAGCCTTCAGTTAAGCCGGTTCCCCAGCAAGAAACCCAACCCGTCAAAGTGGTCGAACGGAGTAAAAAACAGCGTCGATCCATCCAGCAGGTTAACGAATACGCTTTATGGTGTATTGAAAACGAGATGTGGAACGAGGCGCGCACGCATATGGAGCGCGCACTGCAAGAAGACAGTCTTTCAGCAAGTCTCCACAACAACCTGGCGATTGTATACGAACACCTCGGTAAAACGGATAGGGCCGGCGATTTCTATCAGCGG
Source organism: uncultured bacterium (assembly GCA_964011675.1). GTDB lineage: Bacteria > Latescibacterota > UBA2968 > UBA8231 > UBA8231. The sequence goes on along the minus strand of CAXGPR010000015.1, from coordinate 41,646 downwards.
GCGCTGGATCTCAACTCCGCGGAAGATGCCTATCGTTCCAACCTGAGCAACCTGCGTAATCGCGAACAGACACTGGTGGACACTTCAGGCGATTTCGACCTATTTAGCATGCCTGAAAGCGAGAAGCGTCGGCGCACCGAAGGTTTGTATGAACGTGCAGTGCCCCCGTTTTCACAGGAGAGTGAGTAGTGCAACACAACCTCACACGTATGTGCAGCAGTTGGACGGGCCTGCTTGCTGTAGCCTGGGCAATATTGTTTACAGTGCAGACAGTGCAAGCTCAGGATATCGTCACGATGCAGCTGCAGCAGGGCTTCGGAAAAAACAAAGTGCGCTACAAAGACTTTCAGTGGGAGGTTCTCTACAGCGAACATTTAGAACTCCACTTCGAAGCGGAGTTCCACGACCTAGCCGTGCGCGCAGTGGATTACTTGGAAGAGGCGTACGATCACATAAGCGGCATCTTACATCACGAGCTCTCACACAAGCCGCCCATTGTCATTTACCAATCACAGTATGAATTCCAGCAAACCAATATCATTCACGAATTTCTACCTCCTGGCGTAGCGGGCTTCGCCGAACCGCTGCGCTACCGCATGGTAATCCCTTTTGACGGAGACCTCGACGAGTTCCGCAACGTCTTGGTCCACGAACTAACGCACATATTCCAATATGACATCGTCTATAAGGGCCCCATCAAACGCATATCCAGTCCCCTCTCCTCTCCTCCCACTTGGATTATGGAAGGCCTGGCCGAATACACGACGCCGGGACGCAACACGGTTGATGAGATGGTCCTTCGCGATGCCGTTTTAACGGATGGGCTCATACCCATAAAATCAATGGATGCCGCTTGGGGAATTGGAAATGTATTTCTCGCATACAAGCAGAGTCACTCCATCATGGAGTACATCGCCGCCAACTACGGACCAGAAAAAGTAAGCCGCATACTCCGCCTGTGGGATAGCCAGAAAGACACGGACAAGCTCCTTGAACGGCTCATCGACATGGATATAAAGACGCTTGATGAACGCTGGTCTGCACACATGCGCAAGCAATACTGGCCCCTGCTCCAGACGCGTGATTACATGTCAGAAATTGCCCAAAAAGTGGGCGACAACGAGGAAGATCAGTACCGGGCCTTTTCCAGTGCACGCTGGTCGCTCAGCGGGGACATGCTAGTTGTCCTGACGTCGGACGGCATAGAGCAACACGTCGATATTATCCGGTTAGAAGATGCGTCCATCGTCGAACGCATCACGCGCAGTATGCGCTCTTCGCGCTTTGACCACCTAACATCGGGCGGAGGCACCGTCGCCTGGGCGCCCGACGGCCATACCATCGCGTTTATCGCAAAAGACGGTCCACGTGATCGAATCCTGCTATGGGACCTTTACGACAAAGAAGTCGTCAAAACGCTGCGCGTAGACAAGGTCGAAACCATTGAATCCATAGACTGGGCTCCTGACAGCCGTCGCCTAGCCCTTGTAGGTACCGGATATGGACAGAGCGATCTCTACACGCTCGATGTGTATACAGAGAAACTGGTGCAGCTCACCGGCTCACCCCAGCGAGAAGACCATCCCACATTCTCACCGGACGGCAGCAAGATTGCCTACAGCAGCAAGTACAACAACCAGTTTGACATCAAGATATACGACATCGAGACCGGTCAAATTACAACAGCAATCGCTAGTCCAACGGACGATCTATGGCCTCAGTGGCTTCCCGAAGGGAATAAGATTCTCTTTGTCTCCACTCGAGAAAAGATCAACGACCTCTTTGTGTACCACCTTGAAGAAGAGCGCGAATATCGGCTTACCCGCACGCTGAGCGGCGTAATTAATCCGGCCCTTTCCCCAGACGGGCGTCAGATTATTTTCAGCACATACTTCAAGGGGGGCAGCGAATTGTACTTGATGGATATGCCGGATATGCCATCGATCAAGCGCCGCGATGCAGAGCTTTTAGCCCGCTTAGCTGAAGGCGAGACACCGCGCCCAGAGAGCGCACCGCCTACCCTCGATCCAATTCAAACAGCCGAAGTGCCCGGCCAGCTGCCGGCTGCGATCAACAGGGAATCGAGCGCGCAGCAACCCATGCCGATGGCGATGACAGACCAGGGGGGGCGTCCCGAGATCAACGGCCAAATGCAACGCAAACACAAGTCACCCTCAAACCGCGCCGTGCTGTTGGCCGGCACGTCAGATGCAGACAGCCTTACGAACGCTGATTCTCTACGCGTAGCGATGGCACCAGCCGACCGCAGCCGGCAGGAAAATACCATTGAGGCACCCCGCGCAACGGAAAACGAGGGGGAAGAGGTAAAGCGCAAACTATATACACCTAAGCTGGAGTTCGACGGTATTGCAGTACAAATGGGCTATTTTGACGGTTTCTTCTCCTCTATAGCTCAACTGAGCATGAGCGATCTACTGGGTAACCACTCGCTCTCGCTGGCCACCGATTACGTAGCTTCACAAGAAATCAGCAACGACTTCAACTTTGCCGTCAACTACGATTACTACGGCAAGCGACCCACATACCGCGTCTCAATTTTCAACTGGAATCAGTATTTCAATAACAACCGGACGTTCATTTACAGGGGCGCATTGGTGTCGGGGATCAGCCGCGTGCAGCAACGCGGCATGCTAGCCAACGCGTCCTATCCGCTCGACCTATACCGACGGCTCGAGTTCAGCTACACATACGTAGGCGAGCGAGAAGAGCTCATCTGGCCAACAGAAGAACTGGGCGTAGACACGAGCACACACCTCATCAAATCGGCCTACGTACACGATTCGATCAACTACGGTCTCTTGGGACCTACGGCAGGTAAGCGTTATTTCCTATCCGTCGGGCGCACACTCGATTTAGGTGGTTCTACGCGTTCGTTTTCTCACCTCGAATTAGACTATCGAACCTACGTGCGACTGGGGCACTGGTCGGTGCTAGGGCTCCGCGCCTATGGCGTAGGATCACTTGGCAACGACGCGCTTTCGTATAACTTAGGTGGCCCAACGTGGTTTCTCCCGTTTTACACGGGCTTTAACCTCAATACGGGCCCCCTTCGCGGGTATGAGTTTTCTGAATTTTCAGGTAGCCGTGTTGCGCTGGCTAATATGGAGCTACGCGTCCCATTTGTCCGCGGCATTCTCTTTGGATGGCCGACCACCTTTTTGATACCTGCGATTGACGGCAGCATATTCGTCGATGTCGGCACCGCTTGGAATAGAGGAGACACGCTCGACCTGTGGCCTTTTTTCAATCCGGATGCAAACCCAGAGCAGCTACAGCTAGAGACTGAGCGGCGCATGAGCGCAGGGCTGCCAACTCGCACGCCCGTGCGTGCGAGTGTCGGCTTTGGCCTCTTGGTTTACTTTATGTTGCCAATCAACCTAGAGTTCGCCAAACAAACGGACCTACAAGGTAACTACTCGGACTACCATTTCCACTTTAGCTTTGGTAAAAGTTTTTGAAACGCGTCCTTATCTTCGGCCTCGCTCTACTGCTGTTTAGCTGCGCACAACGCAGCCAGTTTGAACGCATAGAGTTTCAAGCACCCTCACTGCCGGACGCTGCACTACAACCCTACTTAGAAGGGGTTGAGCGGATGGGCATCGTGTGTGTAACCAATATCGAACCCTTCCGCGAACTCGACGTGGAGAAGGTGATGGCTCTTCTCTCAAACGCAACAATGCGCGGCCTAAGTAGGCTGCCCAAAACTACAATTGTCTCTCAGGATGAGATTACGTGGAAACTAAAGACAGTGCACTTTGATTCCACTAGCGTACACACAAACACCGTTCGCGCAGCGCTCCGCGACACGCTGGCGCTGGATGCGATTGTATTTGTTGAGCTACGGCATTTACAGGCACGCATGATGCCCATGACGCCGACGCCCTATGGAATGAGTCCAAACCCCAGCATGGATATGAGTGTAGACCTCCAAGTTAGCCTGATTAATTTACACACAGAACAGGTATGGAAACGAGGAGGCTCCGAACGCAACTTAGAGCCCGTTAGACTCCAACTAATGGGCGCCAACAATCAGAGCGAGCGCCAGTTGCTCATGGCTTTGGGCAAACCCATGCAGCGTTTTTTAGTCCGAGTTGCACCTCCACCCAAACGGCAAAGCCGACATTTTGAAACCAGCGGTAATTAACAGAAAGAGGCGGTGATTGAAATAAATCACCGCCTCTTTCTTATTCTATATTTTCAGATAGATTTAACGTCGTCGTTTCTGCGGTGTGGCGCGTTCTTTACCGCTGCTCGTCTTGGATGCGGGAGCCGCACTACTGCTTGTAGCGCTCGGACGCGTAGCAGAAGGAGTGGGCGCAGATGGTGTAGCGATAGAAGTCCTGCTCCGCGGCGTGGGATCGGGCCGGCGAACCTGAGGGGAAGCGCGTCTGATCCACACGTCTTCTTGCCTTTTCATTTCCTCGCGAACCGCGGCCGCCTGATCTACAGTGGAGGACTGTTCCTCACGACCTCCTACAGACGGAGTACGCAGGTTATCTAGCTCGCGTGTGCTGACTAACTCATAGCCCGGCGGCACATAAAATCCCCTGTTGTCCGTGTAGTAGGGATCGTATCCGTAGCTGTACGGGCCGTAACCATAGTTGCCGTAGGAAGAATAGGCTCCATACGGGAGCGGATACGCTCCATAGCGGCCGTAGCCACCAGAAGTATAGCCTCTAATCGGATAGCCTGCTCCGTATGAACCGTAGCTCCCAGGCACGCCCGGATAGCGATAAAAGTCATCGTCCTCTGCTGCATCTTCACGCGCAGTCCGCTGCTCATATCCTCTGTCTTGCTCTGCCTTTTCATGCAAGGTCTGCACGGCAAATGGGTCGTTCAGGATGGTATAACACCCGCTCAGCACAAAGCCGAGACAGCACGTAATGGCGAGCATGCCCCACTTTTTATAGCTCATAATATGTCCACCTGTGGCTAGTAAGCATTCATGCAATGAATATACTCACCGAGCAGGACGAAACCAAATCGTCCCGCTCGAATTTAGAAGTAATAGGCAACGCCCATGAACAGACGCGTGAGCATATACTCCTCACGCAGGACGTTGCTCTGTAATCCACTCATATTCTCTTCGATCTGAGTCGACTTTCCGCGTGCCCACGCCAAATCAACTTGGACTACCTCATCCAAGAGCAAACCCGCTCCCAAAGTAAAAAAACGTCGATCTTCGACAATGAGAATCGGCGGGTCAGCAGTAAAGGGATCGGTGTCGCGTGGACCGACAAAGGGCAGCGGATCGGTGTAAAAACCAGCGCGTAAATCTAGCGCGACAGCCGGTACTTGCCATTCGACGCCAAGATGGTAGCGCACCACGTCACGATATTGACGTTCAAATACCGTATCGGCACGCAGTTGCTGATCTGTCTCTCCTTCATACTCGCTCTGAGACCACTCGGTAAAGTGCATACCTCCCGCAAGCAGCAGCCCTGGCAACAGAGCGTAGGATCCACCTAGAGAGAATGATAGGGGAAGCGCCACCTGGTAGCGCCCGCGCGTCTCTTCGCTTGCTGAATTCAGCGTCGAACCGTCATCATAGTCTATTCGGTTATAGCCGTCTGGGCTACCACGAAAAACGTAGCTCACCTCCTGCCCCACACTGGCGGACATCGCCGCGCCTAGGCGCATGCGCGGTTGCTCTCGCGGCAATCGCACCATGGCGCCCAGCGTGGCTTGCCACGAACTGCTATAATCATCCGAAAAAGTGTCAGTAGCCAGGAAACGACGCTCCAAGTAGAGGTCGTTTCGATCTTCCCAAGAGAACACATTGCTGACTTCGTCGCCACCTCCAGCCACTCCTAAGGCCAAACCCAGCGAAAGCGACGGCGATACGTCGACGGCCACTGCAACCGAAGAGAGCGACAACTCTCCTTCGTGATGAAAGTGATGGTCTACATATAGGCCATCAACCGTATCCAATCCAGTCTGCCGCAGATTCCAATCAAAATCTTTTATGCGCTTAAAGCCAACGGCAAAGACCAGACTACCCCTGAATACGGGATAGGGATAAACAAATCCAAGCGAGCCAAAGCGCGTGTTGGTCAGCTCGCTTTCAACTGACGTGCCGTTAAAGGTCGCGGTATTTTCGCGGCTATTTCGCAGCAGCCCAATGTGCACCTCACGCCGATCAATCTGCGCGAGCCCAGCTGGATTCCAGTAGGCTGCTGTATAGTCGTCTGCGACGCCCACAAAAGCCCCCCCCATACCCATGGCACGGACGCCCACGCCGGCGAAATTATCTATGGTCCGCTCTTCTTGCGCCCAGACCGGTGCTCCAATCACAAGTAGATATATCAGGCAATGAATCCGCATCAAAATTCCTCGGTATAAAGGACCGTTAGCTCGCGACTTGGCTCGGGTTCGCCTAAGCCGCGCTGTAGCAAATTCTTGAACAGGAGGGCGACTTTAAGTTGGGGCGCCACTGCCCAACGCGCACCGGCGTTTAAATAGCCAACGCTGTCGCTCTCATCGTTGCGTGCCAGCTCGTATTCACCAAGCAGAGTAAGGTCCTCATTGAGGCCTTTATCCACGCTAAACCAGCCACTGACGTCTTCTCCACCAACCGTTTCACGGCTCTTATTTACCCCGGCGTGCACGCCGAACTGACCCAAAGACGAAGTGAAATTCTTACTCATCGCAACAAAAAAGCCCTTGGATTTATTCTCATAGCGCGCCTCTTCATACATCCCGTAGCCCTGTGTCTCATAGCCCATAACTACTGCAGGCCACGTCGTGCTCTCTTCAATCATTCGATAGCGAGCAGCCACTTCAACACGTGGATTCCAATCGATGGCTCCCTGACCTATAACTTCTCTACCACCAAAGGAAAGTCCGATTGTCAGGCGCTTTAACGCACCGGCCTGCACCTGCCCTAGTACCCCTCCTCCAGCAAAAAGCCGGAGCCCTACAGCATAGTATCCCTTGCCCACGAGGCCTGCCGTGGGACTGTCTACAATACGCGATAGTTCTGCTCGCTCTGCAGCGGCTGCGTTTTCGCAAAGAATCGCGCTAACGAGCACGCACAGAGCCCACTTAACCACGCCCATTGATCCGCGCACTGTACTCTCCCTGTTCGTGTAAGGTGCACCCGCAGTTTCTCTATCTAGTCCTCATCTGTTCAACTGTGATCTGCCGCAGTTTCTCTCCGCCATATTCTAATGCCACATCAACTCGGTTTTCCGGCAGCAATTCACCTGCGCGCTCGGCCCATTCAACCAGGCAAATACCATCTCCATAAAAGTATTCTTCCGCTCCGAGCCCCTCCAGATCATCCTCGCCGCTCAAGCGATATAGGTCAAAGTGATAGATGGGAAACAAACGCTCTGCTCTTTTGCCACCGTATTCATTGATCAGTATAAACGTCGGACTTGTCACGTAGTCATGGACCTGAAATGCCTGGCAAATCCCTTGAATCATACAGGTTTTCCCGCTACCCAGATCTCCCCGAAAAGCCACTACGGAACCCGGCTTCAGCGTCGTGCCGAGTCCCCGTCCCAGAGCCTGAGTTTCTTCCGGCGAGTGCGTATAAAATGTGCCGAAGGGCGAATCCATCTATTTGGGCTCCATTATTGCAACCGGAAGTACCATTTCTTCCAGAGAAATTCCGCCGTGTTGAAAGGAATCTTTATACTGCCGCTGATACTCGTTAAAGTTGGTCGGATATACCAGGTAAAAGTCCTCTTTTGCAATAATAAAATTAGCGCCCAAACCCGCATTGGGTAGGCCATAACGCTCTGGCTTGTCTATGAATAGAGTATCTCGCTCTTCGCAGCGTAGATTGCGTCCATATTTGTAGCGCAGATTGTTTGAGGTATCTCGATCACCGTGCACAATCGTTGCGCGATTGCTACGCACGGCGCCGTGATCTGTCGTTAGCACGACAACTGCATTGGTCTGCGCTATTCCCTTGAGGGTTTCAAACAGCGACGAATGTCCAAACCAAGATCGGACCAGATCACGAAATGCCTGTTCATCTGGAGCCATCTCTTTAAGTAGTTCAGACTGAGCACGCCCGTGTACTAGCATGTCCAGAAAGTTGTAAACAACAGAGACCAGCGGCCACTTACCCAAAGACGTCACCTTGCGCGTGAGATTTTGCGCCTCGGCGGTATCCAGCACTTTAACGTAGTGAGACCCAGGGTTGAGTTCGACGCCCATATCGGCGATCTGATCATCCACAAACTGATGTTCATGACGGTTTAAACTGTGCTCGTCTGCCTGCGCGTTGCCCCACATTTTAGGATATTTAGCAGCAATTTCAGCTGGAAATAAACCGCTAAATATGGCATTTCGAGAAAATGGCGTTGCCGTCGGCAGAACCGAATAGTGATAGGATCTCTTGATATTGAAATACTCGGCCAACTGAGGTTCCATTACCATCCAGTGATCCAAGCGTAAACAGTCGACGACGATAAAAAAGACCTGACGCCCTGACTCGATATAGGGCATTACAAACTCGGGCACCACATCAACCGACAGCGGCGGCGAGTCGTCCTCGTCTTCGACCCAGTTCTCGTAACATTTTTCTATAAAGCGCGCAAACTCATGGTTACATTCGCGACGCTGGTCCTCTACTATCTGCTGCAGACTGGAATCACCCAGTCGTCCCACCTCAATATCCCATTCGCACAGTTGTCGGTAAACATCTATCCACGTCTTCCAGGTTGCATCAGCAGAAATTTTTTCGCGAATCTGACTCGATTTTGACACATACGTCTGACCTGCTTGACTCTGGCGAATTTGGCGGCTGTCAAGAATGCGCTTACACGCCATAAAGATTTGACTCGGGTTTACCGGCTTAGTCAAATAATCGTCGATGCGCCTTCCGATCGCTTCGTTCATCAGGTGCTCTTCTTCGTTTTTCGTAATCATTATCACCGGAACGTTTGGGTCAATCTCCTTGATGCGTTCCAACGTTGAGAGCCCGTCTAGTCCGGGCATCATCTCATCCAGCAACACAATATCAAACGGCTGTTGGCCAATCAGTTCAACGGCGTCTTTCCCATTGTTAACCGGTGTAACTTGATAGCCCTTATCATTTAAGAAACGGTGATGCGGCCGCAGTAAATCTATTTCATCATCAGCCCAGAGTATCTGGCGCTTATTCTCTTCCATGGAATCACTTTCTACTATATGACGTATCGGTGCGTTATGGCTACTGCACCTTATGCTAAAACGACTCGCAAACGCACTACGTTCCCCTATTCATATACAGGTAACACAACTTCAAAAGAAGTGCCTTCTCCTGGCACGCTTTGCACAACGCTAATTCTACCCCCGTGATATTCTTCTATAATGCGGCGAACAAAGGCCAGTCCCAACCCCCAACCGCGCTTCTTCGTGCTAAAACCAGGCTCGAAAATGCGTTTTATATTTTCGGGTTCGATACCGCGTCCGTCGTCTTGGAAGGTAATTTGCACGACGCCATCTTCGGACAGTTCCGCTATATTTATCAGCATCTCGCCAGTCTTTCCGTCCATCGCATCAATGGCATTCTTGAACAAATTCTCAAAGGCCCAGCTCATCAGTTCGATATTTAAGGGCACAAACAAGGCCTCACTCTGACATTCGATTCGGATCTCGTGGCGACCAAACTGCGGCGCCCTATTACGAAAGTACTCAATCGTGTCTTCTAGCACGCGGCGAATATCACCCGACTCCAATTCAGGCACCGAGCCAATCTGACTAAAGCGCGATGCAATCTGGTTGAGATGGTGCATATCTTCATCCATCTCTGAAATCATCTGTTCTAACCTCTCCAGACATTCGTCGCTTTTTTCATTAGGTGCTGATTGGATTTCATTTCGCATTAACTCCAACCATCCAGAAAGCGAGGACAGCGGGGTGCCCAACTGATGCGCCGTCTCCTTAGCCATACCCACCCAAATCGATCGCTGCTCGCTACGCTTAATATTTCGGTAGCCAATATAGCCCACTAGCAAAAAGAGAAAGAGCACGCTGATCTGGACAACCGGTGCCACCGATATACGGTTTACTAATTCGGAACTCCCATAGTGAATATAGTGTTCGGAGGAAATATAAAAGGGAAGTGGATCTCCCTGCGCACTCATAGTTTTAAGACGCTGGCGAACTACGGCGAGATCGTCCCCGTCGCGCGCTGTCTCTGGCGGTAGCGCAATACCGCGCCAACTAATAACCCGCCCGTTACCATCGGTTATAATCGCAGACTTTCCGTCGTAGTGTAAATAGCTGAAGCCCTCAGCTGGCACGACGAAGCTTAGCGGTGAACTATCGGTCATTTGAGCCAGTGCTAAACGCACTCGAATCATAGCCGCAACCGTCGTATCGGAATCGACAGGCAAACCCACACCGCGCCATTTTACGATATCGCCGCGCAGATCCGTCAGTATCGCAGCACCCTCTTGCACGTAAAGTAATCCGTGCGTGTCCGATGACCAGTAAAATTTAATCGGTGCATTTTCTGCATCCATCTTACGCAGAAGTTGGGACAGCGCCTGGCTCTCTAAGCTATCATGTTTTGCAGATATTTCCCGGTCGCGACTCCAAAAAATGAACGGATCCCAGAAACGATCGCGGTCCATCAAGTTCCCCAAACCGCGCTTTTCGATAATTTCGCCGCGATAATTTGTTATGATACATGGGAAGTCTACTTGGGGATTGTTGATGACCTCGTTAAAAATGGTCATCGTTTGCTCTTGACTAGCTAAGGGCGCAAAAGAAATGAGGCGAGCATAGAGACCGACGCGGTTTTTTTCCTGCTCTCGCAGTTCGTTGGTCAAAGATTCGTTATAGAGCAGGAAGGCAAGGATTGTTACGATACTACCCAAAAATATGTATGCGCGAAAAATGGGAGATATGCCGAGCGAGGACAGCGTTTCAGCAGGCCAAAATCGCCTGCTACGCGCGGGCGCCTGTTCATGCCCCGCACGCGCCACGACCTCAACAGGGGCACGGCCTCTACGACGACGGCGCTTAATCACCGACTCTGCGGTATCTTTCTCCATTGTATCTTCCGTATTGCAGCCTCATTGGGAAACATCAGATAAACGGGTGGAGTCTCTATTAACTACGTATATTAATTAAGCGAACACATCCCGTTTTGTCACTCGCACTCAAGATCGAAATGACTGCTTTATGCGCCGTTTTTTCCTTGTCATCTCTCTCGTGCTGGGCACTTTCTGCCTCCCATTGTCTGCAGACGACCGAGACGCACACACAGGCGATGAGCAGCGCGTGCGTCTCGGTCGTCTAGCTCTTGTCGGCGGCAGCGCAGCCGCATTTCACTATCTCGGATTCAAATATTTTGACCGCGCCTGGTATCAGGGCAAAAAAACCAACCAAATACGCTGGATATACGATTGGAGAGGAGACACGTATGTCAACCTCGACAAGGGTGGACATTTTATGGGCGGCGCTTTTATGGCACAGAAGCTCAGCGAAGCCTACGCGTGGACCGGTTTCACGGAGCGTATAGCAGCTCTTCTAGGGACGACGACCAGCTGGGCCGCGCTATTAGAAGTTGAAATGCGCGACGCCTATTTTGACCAGTGGGGCTTCAGCATGCCTGACTTTATCGCCAATACGCTCGGAGCGAGTCTCCCTGTGTTACATGCCTTTTTCCCTCGCACGCGCGCGCTGCACTTCAAGTGGAGCTACCATCCCTCACACCTGTATTTAAATAACAATGATCGTTCAGCCAACGATCGTCCATACGTCGACCACCTGATTGACGACTATGAGGGCATGACGTTCTGGGTAAGTTTACCTCTAACTGCGCTTTTTGATAGGAAAAAAGACGCGCATACGCCCGAATGGCTTCGCCTAGCCATCGGCTACGGTGCCACAGGCCTACACGGGAGCAATGCCAAAAGCCGCGGGCGCTTCAGGTTATACCCAAACCTTCCAGATGCAAAACCTGAAGTCTTTCTGGCTCTAGACTACGATACAAATTATTTGCCTGGCAATAACCGACTTTGGCGCTATTTTAAAAGCCAGTTAAACTGGCTGCACTGGCCGGCCCCCGCCGTGCGCGTATATCCCAGTTTGCGCTTTTACCTGTTATACCTGTAGGCGATTATATCCTACTGTAACAGAGATAGAATGCGGCTTATATCGGCATCGGCTTCCCTTGCCAACCCCGTTGCCGTCTGCGAAAGAATTTGTGAGCGCGTAATACTAGAAACTGCGCGTGCCACGTCTACGTCGCGAATATTGGATTCGGCGCCCTGCATGCGTTCTACAATCGTGGCAGTCGTATCGGCACTCATTTGCAAACGGTTATGGAACGCTGCAATCTCGTTGCGCTGTTCCATGACTCTATCCTGTGCTTGATCCAGAAAATCTATGGCCTGCTGTGCCCCAGCTATCGTATCGATTGAAATGGCAGCCAAGTTAAGTTGTGAGCCAGAAGCACGCATATCTCCGATGTGAATTCGCGCATCGTTACTCCTCTCAGATGGTCCCGACTGAATAGCCAATTCACGCTCCGCATCTAACAGAGGCAAGTCATTGTAGCTAGTAAACTCAGCAATGCGATTAACCTCGTTCTTAAGTTGTTGAAACTCCATGTTGACACTCTGACGGTTGCTTTCGCTATAGGCTAGCGTAGTGGACTGCACTGCAAGCTCCCGCATGCGACGTGAAATGTCGGATATCTGCGCGAGGGCACCCTCTGCGACCTGCAGCATTTGTATGCTCTGCTGGACGTTGCGCCCTCCCTCTTGCAAAACCCGCGTCTCCGATTCAATGTCATTGGCTAACGCTAGCTTGGCCGCATCGTCACTAGAGCGGTTTACACGATGTCCGGAGGCAACCTGATCCATTTGGCGATTCGCATTTTCAAAGTGCACGCCGAGATTTCGATGTATTGCACTCAAATGAGCATTGTGATTAATGCGTGCTGGCATGCTAAACCTCATCTGTTTAGAGAAGAATCACCTGTGAGACCAGCAAAGATTATACCAATACAGAAAAATTACATATCTATCTGTTTTTATTGCTGTTTTTATTATAAATAAAAAACCCCATTCTCCACGCGGAGGATGGGGTTTTCCACAGAGGGGAAATTTCGTATCAGTTTTTTACAACCTCGCCAGTCAGCGGTTGTGACTGCTGCGCTCCGTCTCCTTCATCACCGCTGAGCGCATCGCTTTCAGCATCCATTGCGCACTTTCCATGCAACACGGCGCCTTCCGCGACCGACAGCGCTTTGGTATGTATGTCGCCGATAAAGTGGGCCTGACTATCTAAGCGCACCTTATCCGCTCGGACTGAGCCGCGAACGACGCCATTAATGTATATCTCTTTGCCTTCCAGCTGAGCATGAGTCTCACCGGACTGACTGATCGTGAGCGAACCCGAACAGCTGAGTTCTCCCTTGAATACACCGTCAATGCGCACGCTGTTATCGACCTTCATCGTGCCTTCAAACACCGTACCCCGACCTATGATAGTATTAAGCTGCTGACCACCTACAACCGTTCCGCCATCCTTCTTACCCAGCATATTTCCGTTCCTAATAAGCGTGTATTTTATACTTTATCGCACTACCGACTCCCTCAGAAAAGAGGCCTCAATATAGCCCCACGGACAGGCCATTGCAACATAAATATCCGTGAAATCATCCACTCTTAAAGCCTTTTTTCTTGTCCATAGTCTCCAACGCCTTGCGGATATAAGCGCTGTCTGCCAGTTCTTCTCCAACGACCATCGCAGCCGTAGCGACAATGCCATCCATCGGCACATTGACAATAACCGGCAATTCCGCACTCCGATAGCAATCGATTATATGGTCTTGGATTTTGAAGATTTCCTTCATGTACGACACATATCGGTGCATTGGACGCGAAGGCTCTTTTAGGGCGCGACGCGTGAAGCGTTTCTCATATTCCTTGCGGTCTGTCAAACCTATGCACAGAGAGACAACAAAGGCCGAATCCGCATATCGAGAAAGATTGAGGAAGTCAGGTAAGAGGTGCACTCCATCCACTACGACGCTCGTATTCTCTTGAATACAACGGCCAATAATGGCATCGATGCCAACGCAGATAGTACGTGCCTGTTCTCGATAGCCTACAATAACCGGTTCGTCACTGATGGAAGAACCGTCAATTTTTCGCCATGCGTTATAGGTTGACGCATGTAGCGTGGGCATGAGCTCTTCCGTAAGCGTCAGGCGCATCATCTGCCGAATGTCATCCGTGGAGACAACGCGCGGAATATCGAGCAGATTAGCCAACGCAATCGCCAGCGTCGTCTTCCCTGCACCGCTGGGACCACAGATTAAAACAACAAGCGGTTTATCGGAATCTTTCAGCGCCCGCCATACCAGATAACGCTCTGCATATTCTTCACCGTGGCGTTCGCTAAGGAATTTCGCAGCTATTCGTTCCAAGTCGCGATGACTAACTTCTTCAATACGCTTACCGACGATTTCGCCTTCAATCGCGCTAGCAGTGTCGTAAGTATCTTCGGGCGCGAGTCCCGTAACCTCAAAGGAACGAGCAAGTAGACCTTTTGAAAAGGGATAGGTACCATCTTCACGCTCAACAATTATGCGCGTGACTTGACGCTGCCAAAATATCAGATCGCCTGACGCCTGTTCAAGGGAGCGATCTTTTAGGATGCGCTCAACTAAGCGTACCATTTCTTTTTTACTCACCTCAGACTGTTTGCCCAATTCCTCCCGCACGGTATTAGCGATATCACGCGCCTCATCGTAGGACACTTCCCGCTGAATCAAATGGTGCACTAGCATGCCACGCATGAAGGGAATACGCGTCTCACCGTCTATTATTGTAGCCACAAGCCGAGTCTTTCCGCTCAGTAAAGCATACTATGCCCTCTAACTGAACTATTTTATCCCGTTTTCACACTCAAACAGCAATTGACAAACATAGAGCGCTACAGTCTATTCCGCTCGCATCCACTCAATTATTTCTCTCAAACCACGCTGTAGATCCATAGAAGACATATACCCCAGTTGACTTTGTGCTTTGCTTATATCGGCCAGCGAGTCGCGCACGTCACCGGAACGCGCTTCGACAAATTCCGCCTGTATATTGCAACTTAGCACAGCGTTAAGTGCCGTGAGTAAATCTATCAGACTCGAACTGTATCCGCTGCCGATATTATACACTTGCCCCTGAGCACATTCAACTTGATAAGCCAACACGTTAGCGGCGACCACGTCGTGCACCGAGACAAAATCGCGCGTCTGTAAGCCGTCTCCATGCACGAGCGGCACTTGACCATTTAACATTCGTTTGGCAAAAATCGATATCACACCCGAGTAGGGCGAAGCAGGATCTTGACACGGTCCATACACATTAAAATAGCGCAAGCAAACCGTCTCCAGCCCATACAAACGACTATACGCGCCGCAGTAATATTCACCGACCAGCTTGGAGATAGCATACGGAGACTCAGGCGTCGGTCGCATATCTTCCCGCTTGGGCACGCGCGGATCGTTGCCATAGGCCGCTGCCGAAGCGGCAAAGACTACGCGACGCACGCCCGCTTGACGCGCCGCTTCTAAAAGGCGCAAAGTGCCAACAGAATTTATTTGCTGTTCCATAAGTGGCTGTTCAACAGACGTCTGCACGGAAGCCACCGCCGCATGATGGAGCACATACTCCACGCCTTTTACAGCTCGCTGTAACGCATCCTCATCGAGCAAGTCGGCCTCGAGAAAGTCGATATCGTCAGCTATATCGGATAAATTTTCTCGCTTACCAGAAGACAGGTTATCCAATACCCGGACCCCATGTCCCTCTCCCAACAGCTTTCTACACAAATGAGAGCCAATAAATCCGCTGCCACCTGTAACTAAAAACTGGGCCATAGGCCAACCTCCCGAATCTTGTTCTGCGCCTTGTATATCGATCACCAATATAATTTAACATGGCAGGTCGCTCAATGAGTGAACGGAGAAAAAATGCTCGTATTTAGCCTAAAATTAGCGCATTATGCGTTTGACATTTTATGGCACTACCATTACAATTGAGGCAGCTCACACGAGGCGGTGTGGGGGGCCATAGCGCGCAGGTGCTGTGGCCTTTTTACTTTGTTACCCGATGCGGCGATCAGTCATTGGTTTACCCACACTGCATCGGGTTCTATATTTTGGGCCATGCATTCCTTACAGACTATAAAGACTCTTTAATCCCAACGAATAGGTAGTACGTATGTCGGGCACATTTATGATAGCAGATCGCATACCTGAACCCTGTGTACTAGTTATTTTTGGCGCATCAGGTGACTTGACGCGCAGAAAGCTGGCACCTGCGGTCTGGCACTTGACACAGCAAGGCCGGTTGCCCGAATCTTTCGCCTTAGTTGGGGTGGCACGACGCCCTATGGACGACGTGCGTTTTCGCACACATATTCGCGAGGCACTCGATGAGTTTGTAGACGAACTCAATGCCGAACGGCTCGATGCATTCTTATCCGCAATCTATTACGTGCGCGGCGAACCCGACGATCCGCAGACATACACAGCGCTGCGCGCGCGCCTGGAAACGCTCGACCGAGAGCGCGGCACGCGCGGCAATCGCTGCTTTTATTGCTCCGTTCCCCCGCAGGTCTATCTGTCCATTGTCGAACAGCTCGGCGCATCGGGCCTCAACCGCGAAGAGGCCAACAACCAAGGCTGGTCGCGCATCATTGTCGAAAAGCCATTTGGACGCGACTACGAATCAGCGCGGCACCTCAACAACTCGCTGCACCGAGTTTTCGAAGAGCACCAGATTTACAGGATCGACCACTATCTTGGTAAAGAAACGGTGCAAAATCTACTGGTATTCCGCTTAGCTAACTCAATATTTGAGCCGTTGTGGAACAGGCGCTACGTCGACCACGTGCAGATTACAGCAGCCGAAAGCGTTGGCGTAGAACATCGCGCAGGATATTACGACACATCGGGTGCCCTCCGCGATATGATACAAAACCACCTACTGCAAATTCTTTGCGTCGTCGCGATGGAACCCCCTTCGTCCTTTGATGCCGAAAGCGTGCGACTAGAAAAACTCAAAGTGCTTAAGTCCATTCGCCCTTTTAGCATTGGCGAGGTTGACCGCTATTCAGTCCGCGCCCAGTATGCCGCAGGTGATGCCACAGACCAGCGCCTCAACGGATACCTGCAAGAACAAGACGTGCCGCCAAACTCGCGTACAGAAACCTTTGCTGCGTTGCGCTTTACAATCGACAACTGGCGCTGGCAAGGCGTGCCTTTTTACGTGCGCACTGGAAAGCGCCTTCCCAAACGCACGAGTGCAATTACCCTGCAGTTTCACCGGCCACCGCACCAGATATTTCAGCAGGATGCCGACTTGCCGCCAAGCACGTTGACTATCCGCATTCAGCCAGAAGAGGGCATATCGCTCTCATTCAACGGTAAAATCCCAGGACCCGACGTGCGCTTGGGCAACGTCAAAATGGATTTCTCCTACGCAGATGCATTTGGCGGCCGCACGCCAGATGCTTACGAAACCCTCCTACTGGACTGTCTACAGGGAGATGCTACACTCTATGCCGACAGCAGCTGGATAGAAAAATCGTGGGAGTTACTCATGCCTCTATTAGAAGCATGGCACGCAACTTTTTCAGGTCGCGTGCCCTTTTATTCTGCAGGGAGTTGGGGTCCCAAAGAAGCCAATGAACTCATGGACGAGGAATGGAGAAAATGGGTGGAACTGTAATACTGGCTGGCGACGTTGGCGGAACCAAGACCTACTTAGCAGTATACCAACCGAACGAACGCGGCTTCGAACCTCTGTTTGAAGCACGCTATACCACGCGTGATTACGCCGATATCAGCGCACTGTTGGCCGCATTTGTGTCGGAAAGTGGTCACACTCCCCAACGAGTCGCGATTGGCGTTCCAGGCCCCGTGCGTCAGCTCCCCGTGCGCGCTGTGAATCTGCCGTGGATGATTGATCCCGAGCACATAAAAAGCCGGCTCGACGTTACTCAGGTCGATCTGTTAAACGACTTACAGGCCACTTCGTATGGCACGCTCGCGCTACGGGAACACGATCTGCATACGCTCAACGTGGGTCATCGCGATATCAAAGGCAATATCGCCGTTATTGCAGCTGGAACGGGATTGGGTGAAGGAGGCTTGGTCTGGGCCGATGAGCGCCACGTCTCTATAGCTTCAGAAGGCGGACATTCGACGTTTTCACCAAGCAACGAGCTGGAAATCGATCTCGTACGCTACTTGCAAAGACAGTTTGATCACGTCAGCTGGGAACGCATCATATCTGGGCCAGGTCTGGCATCGGTCTACGATTTTCTGTGTGAGCGCCAGCCCGAACGCCAAAGCACTTGGATGCGAGAAGCCCTGACAGAGGGCGATCGCTCGAACAGCATAGCCAATGCTGCCTTGGACGAACGGTGTGAGTTAGCCGCAGAGGCAATAGATCTATTCATTTATTTATACGGCTGCGAAGCCGGCAACCTAGCCCTTAAGTTCATGTCGACCGGGGGTCTGTATATAGGCGGAGGAATCGCACCCAAAATTATAGCACGCCTACAGCACAGCCGCTTCATGGAAGGATTCCTACACAAGGGACGCATGCGACCAGCGCTTGAATCGATTCCCGTTCACGTGGTGCTCAACGACAAGACCGCCCTAATGGGCGCCGCCTACTGGGGTGCCCAAGAAACGTAGGAATCTGTGCGCGTAAGAGCATCGCCGCTTCTCTTACCCAATTCCCGCCCGAAGAGGATAGACCTCCATGTCTCATTCCCCGACTCCACTGGACCTTAACGAGGTGTTACAGAAGCTCCGCTTAGAGGAAAACATCGAACTATTTGCACCGCACTGGGAAGAGTCGGCCGCTGCTAAACCCAGCATCCGACCGTCTTTTTTACAACCCGATGCGATACGCAACTGCGTTCGACTCGCCAACTTGTCCGACGACGTGCTGCCAGCGCTCTATGATACCGCCGAGCGCATCGCATCGTCCCCCGCGCTTTTAGCTTTAGCGTGGCACTGTCAACGCCTTCTGTGCGAATATCCCCAATACGAAGCAGACCAGATCCGCCAGTGGCCCTCTCTCAATGCATCTCTAGAAGAACGGGCGGACGCATTTTATCTATTGGTAGCCCTAGCTGCCATCCCTCGCATACGTGCAACCCATGCCGAACTGGGCATTCCCGACGACATCAGTCGCGCCAGCTGCGGTCGTCACTATCCGGAGACGCTGTGGCGCTACAATCAGCACTACGCGGGACGCATCGGCGTTTTCCCCGGCAGCATTTACTGGGTGCGCAACTACGTGCTCAACCACTTGTATCGCGTCGGACGACTGGAATACATGATCCGCCCCTTTGGATCGCACGTTCACGTATACCGCCATGCCTCAACTCGTCAGGTTATCGCGCTCGCGGCCGATGGCACCAAATTCGACGACAAAGGGCTGGTCGCCGCAGACGGCGATTCCAGCGCACAGCACGCCACGCTCTCCGAGCAAGACGGGTACATACGCGGCCTAGCGATTAGGCCCAGCGGCTATGCAACTGCGGCGCCCTGCATACTACCCTCCAATGAATGGAAACTCGTCTTGAGTCCGGGCGATCCCGTTTTCGACGTGCACATTCCCAGTGGAGGACAGATGAGCCTGGCTAGTTGCCAGCAGTCTATGAGACACGCCTTAGATTTTTTCTCACAGCATTACCCCACACAGTCTCCATCGGCCTTTTCCTGCAGTTCTTGGATTCTCAACCCACAGCTAGCTCACATATACAGAGACGATTCCAATATGGTGCTGTGGCAGCGGGAGCTCTATCTTTACCCCACTCCTTCGGGAGATCGCTCAGGGCTGAGATTTATTTTTGGCAGAGACGATATCGACATCGCTACAGCGCCCCGCGATACGAGCCTACGCCGCGCCTTACTCAATCACTTGCAAGCGGGCGGGCGACTTATAAACGGCGGTATGTTCTTCCTGTGCGAGGATTTTAAAGATTTTGGCAGCCAGATTTACCAGCGCTACTGGAGTGCAAGCGTCGCATCCTTAGATAGCATAGGCAGATCAGAAAACCAAGAAAAAGGGCGGGAGTAGTTTATCTCTACCCTCGTCTAAGCAACGCGTAGTAGACCATATACCTACAGCTTCTGTCTATGCGCCAAGCAGTGCACGCAGACGCGCAGCTATCGCCGACTCTTCGCCCGATCTTAGACACATCGGCCCGAATACAACCACGCCCTCTTGCACGTAAGTCGGGTTCGCCGCAATGCTAGGCATGCCTTCCTCGAGTGCGCGCACGAGTTCAAGCGCGGACAGCCCTGCGCTCTCTTCGTCCAGCGTTAAACGCACCGTTGGCACCTCGACGCGCTTGCGATCGGCCACGACTTCAACGACCGCATGAGCAAGCGTGCCGCATTCTTGCACCAACGCTGTCATCTTATCCAACCAACGTTGATGACGCACCGCGGGATCTTCCCCGACAAACAGCCTTAAAGCCGTCAGCAAGCCGACAATCTCTTCCTTACCTACTTTGCACGGTCGGCCGATCCCGTGCTGCGGCGCACCCGGCAACTGCGTCCGATCAATCAGGTCGGGCGGCGGATTCCACAGCGCGGGCATCACGTCTAGATCGAGATGCTGCAGCGCGGCCGACGTGATAAGGTCGGCACGCCCGCACAGGATTCCCGAACTCTGCGGGCCGCCAATCGCTTTCCCTCCGCTAAAGGCCACCAAATCGGCCCCTTCGGCGATAAAGCGCCTTAGGTTGTCCACTGGGGGCACCTGCCCGGCCGCGTCTACGATGACCGGCACACCGTGTGCGTGTGCTGCGGCTATAACCTCAGCTAAGGGCGGCTGGGTGTGCGCATAGGAGACATATACGACCGCAGCCGTGCGCTCGTTGACAGCGGCGCCTATTTCCCACCCTTCGGCATCGCGCACGCCGGCACCGCTAAATCGATCGGCGATGCCCACCTCTACCAGCTTGATGCCTACAGAACGCACTGCGTGATCGTAGAAGTTGCGGTGACTGCGGGCCATAATCACTTCGTTCTTCATACCCGTAGTATCGGGCAGGCGATTCATCTTACCCGGATCCAGCCCCGTGACGCAGGCCGCCGTTCCCAAGAGTAAGCCCGCCGCCGCTCCGCTCGTCACATAGCCGGCCTCGGCGCCCGTGTATTCCGCAATCACCTGACTAGCGCGCGCCTGTAGATGAGCGATATCGACACAGTGCTGCGAAGCCGCAGCCATGGCCTCAGCCACTTCGGGACGCATAATGCCACCGCTTAATCGCGTCGATGGCCCTACGGCATTTATGACGGTTGGCACGCCGAGCGCTTCGTATACGTTTCTCATAGTTGAAAGACTTTCTCGCGCACGAGATACTGCTGCACAGCATCTCGGTTTAAAGTAAAACCCAGTCCGGGGCGATCCGGAACGCCGAATGCTCCGTTGGCAAACTCAAAGGGTTCATTTGTCAGGTCATCCTGCCAGGCCATAGGACCCACCATATCATAAGGCTGACTGAGATTGGGCATACAAGCGGCTACGTGTAGACCCAAAGCCGCTCCTGGACCATAGGCAACGGTTTGCGACCAGCCACCCATACCCAAACTGTGCGCTAACCGAGACTGAGCCAGCGTAGCAGTAGCGGTGGCCGCACCGACAATCGCATAATCCAACGCCTCGGCCTGAAAACGACTAATCAGGTCCGCAGCATCCGATACGTGATCTGCCACGGGCAGCGCGATAGTCTGACGAAGGCGCCGCCATTCGGAAAAGGTCCCCGCTGCCGCCTGTTTGGCAATTGGACTCTCTAGGCATTCGAGAGCGTGACCCTGTAGGCGACGAACTAGCTCCTGCGCTACCCATACGTCTTCTAAGCGCCAACGAATATCGGGTCGAACAACCATATCGGGCAGCACGCGATGGATGGCTTCTACGCGATCAACAACGTAGCGTAAACGCGCTTCAACGCTTGTCTCTGCTGCCGTGATACACTTCATCTTATAGTGGCGAAATCCCTGCTTCCACCCCCATTCCGCATCTTTAGCTGTATTCTCGGGAGATTTATAGCCCGTACACTGCGTTACGGGAACCCACGCGCGCAGGCGGCCTCCCAGAAGCTGATGAACCGGCACGCCGAGGGCCTGTGCGCGCAAATCCAGTATTGCACCTTCAAAAGAGCCGCTCATCACCGCCACCGGCTCCATGAGATTGACCGCTAGTACATCGCAGCCGAGCCATTCGTTGAGCTGCTCTTCAACAACAGCGTCCGGTGTAAAACGCTCTATCTGCGTTAGACCGATCAGTCCCGTATCAGTCTCCACCTCTGCGATGCCATGCTCTGCCCGCTGATGCAGCGGCTGGCCGTAATGACCGTCAGACCACCAAGGCAATACGTGCTGCCGCTCGGGCACATTCACTACGCGCAGGTGAATGCGCTTTATCTTCATGAGATCTCTCTGTGGTTAGAGCGTGAACTAACCGACGACGCAACCGTCCCCATCGTAGAGCAATCCGGGAGCCTTAAAACGATCGCACAAGGCGCGCACCTGGCTAGCGATTTCGCGGTAGGCACTCTTGCGGCCGTCCAGATCTAGAGCATCATCGGCGCGCACCTGCGCTACGCGATCTATCCACTCAGCCAACTGCACCATCTCATCGGCTCCAAACCCGCGGCTGGTAATAGCCGGCGTGCCAATGCGGATGCCGCTGGGATTCATCGCCGGACGCGGATCAAAGGGAACTCTATTAAAGTTACAAACGATGCCTGACGCATCTAGCGCCTTGGCCATTTGCCGGCCCGTCAGGCCTTTGCTAGTAACATCAATGAGAATGAGATGATTGTCCGACCCACCTGAGCTCAACTTGAATCCACGCTCGGTAAGCGCAGTGGCAAGCGAACGTGAATTATCGACAATCTTCTGTGCGTATGCTTTAAACTCGGGCGTCATCGCCTCTTTCAAAGCAACGGCCAAACCCACCGTTGTATGATTGTGGGGGCCGCCCTGTAGTCCGGGAAAAACAGCCTTATCAAGCGCTTCGGCATACTCTTTCTTGCACATGATCATGCCGCCGCGAGGGCCGCGCAGCGATTTGTGCGTCGTCGTCGTGGTCACGTCCACGTGCGGAACCGGGCTCGGATGGACACCGGCCGCCACCAATCCTGAGATGTGGGCGATATCGGCAACGACGATCGCGCCGACAGATTTTCCGATCGCAGCAAAACGCTCAAAATCGACGACGCGCGGGTAGGCGGTCGCACCGCAGAACAGCAGTTTGGGCTTATGCTCTTTGGCAAGCGCTTCGACCTGCGCATAATCAATCTCCCCGTCTTCCTCGCGCACACCGTATTGAACGGGCGTGTAATGCAACCCCGAGATACTCACCTTGTCACCGTGGGTCAGATGTCCTCCGTGCGCCAGAGATAGACCCATAGTGACGTCGCCAGGAGAGGCCAGCCCGACGTATACGGCTTGGTTAGCCGGCGATCCTGAATAGGGCTGTACGTTGACGTGTTCCGCCCCATAGACCTGCTTGGCCCGATCAACACAGAGCATCTCCAACTTATCGATCTGCTGCTGTCCCTCGTAATAGCGATCCTTGGCATACCCTTCAGAATACTTGTTCGACAGCACCGTACCCGTAGCCTCTAGAACGGCGCGACTGGCGTAGTTCTCAGACGGGATAAGGCGAATCTTGCTGTGTTGACGTTTGTTCTCAGCCCGAACGATGGCGGCAACTTCTGGGTCGTACTCGCTCAGGGTTGCAATAGGATCGTTGTGGACGGTACTCGCAGATTCCATTCTTTGCCTCTCGTTACAATCTTTTATTAAGTTATCCAGCCATCGAAATAAGAAATTATAGTAGAGGTTTTTTATGGGCAAGTATCTCGGTCTCGATTCTAGCACCCAGTCCCTAACGGGGATGGTTATCGATGCGGATGACGGAGCTATATCAGCTGAAGTATCAATCAATTTCGACGCGCATTTTGCCGAACAATATGGCGTTGAAAACGGCGTTATTGAACTGGGAGATGGAGCAGTACACAGCGCGCCGCTAATGTGGGCTGACGCACTCGACTTGCTGTTTAAGACGCTGCAGGCCCAGGGCATTGAGCTCGGACAGATTCGTTCCATAGCCGGTAGCGGCCAGCAGCATGGCACAGTGTACCTACACGCATCGGCCGGCCCCACGCTGGCCGAACTCAATCCTCGACGCGATCTTGCAGAGCAGCTAGAACCTGTTTTTTCTCGGACAACTGCCCCCATTTGGATGGACACGTCAACCGGCCAACAGTGCGCTCAGGTAGAAGCGAGCGTAGGCGGGCGCGAAGCGCTGTTAGCATTGACGGGCAACGCGGCATTTGAGCGCTTTAGCGGACCGCAGATTCGCAAGTTCTACCAAGAGGAGCCCGAAGCCTACGCGCAAACGCACTATATTGGCTTAGTCTCTTCGTTTATGGCAAGCGTGCTGGCAGGCAAGCTAGTAGGCGTCGACCCCAGCGATGCCAGCGGCACCAATCTGATGGATATACGCAGCCGTCAATGGAGCGCAGAAGCGCTTAGAGCAACGGCCCCTGCACTGGTTGAAAAGCTGCTACCTGTTGTGCCTTCATGCACTCCAGTCGGCACCGTCAGCCCGTACTTCTCAGCGCGCTATGGCCTTGCGGCAGACTGCACTGTCCTGCCCTTTTCTGGAGACAATCCATGTAGCGCCATCGGTCTGGGCCTCATCGACCCGGGTCGAGTCGCTCTGAGCTTGGGTACATCCGATACGCTTTTTGCGTGTATGGACGAACCGCGCGTTTCACAGACCGGCGAAGGCTGCGTATTTGCCCTCCCCGACGATCGCAACTACATGGCGCTGGTTTGCTTTCTAAACGGCAGTTTGGCTCGCGAAGCGGTGCGCGATGAGTACGGTCTAGACTGGGCCGGTTTTACCGCTGCACTGCAGGCCACACAGCCCGGCAACGGCGGTGCACTCATGCTGCCTTACTTTGACCCTGAAATCGTCCCTAAAGTCTCCCGTCCAACTGTGGTTCGCCATCGATTAGACCGCACCGACGCACAGACCAATGTCCGCGCCGTCATCGAGGCTCAGGCCCTGTCATCCAAGATTCACGCTCGCTGGATGGGCATCGATATATCATCCCTGTATGTGACCGGTGGTGCCTCAGCCAATCGGGATATCCTGCGCGTATACGCCGACGTACACAACTGTCCAGTCCATCAGTTTGAGACAACCAATTCAGCAGCACTCGGCGCGGCACTCCGCGCTGCACAGGCCGACCGAGGCAGCAGCTGGCAGAGCACAGTAGAAGCCTTTACTCAACCCGTAGCCGGCTCGACGCTCCATCCAGATCCATCTGCCGTAGCCACGTATGCACGTCTTGTAGATGAATACGAAGCGTTGGAACAGATCCATGTCGGCGGTGCCCAAAGCTAACGGCGGTGCCCGATGTAAACGGCAAAACCCCCAGACCATATACTGTCCGTAAAACAGAAGGAATCCAATGCTGCTAGTAGACGCTCACTTGGACTTAGCTATGAATGCCGTAGACTGGGACCGCAATCTCGACCTACAGGTAGAAGAGATTCGCCAGGCGGAAGGGGACATGACTCAGCCCGGACGCGGAAACGGCACGACCTCACTGCCAGAGATGCGACGCGGTGAGGTTTTTTTGTCCGTCGTCACCGTCATATCGCGCACCGCGCGTCCCGGCCTATCGACCGGTGCCGCCAGCCAAGAAATATCCTGCGCACGCGCCCGGGGTCAACTGGCCTACTATCGCGTCTTGGAGAGTCAAGGAAAAGTGCGCATCATCACGCAGGCGCAGCAGATAGACGACCTACTCGGTGCGTGGCAGCGCGGGGAAGATAACGCTCCACTCGGATTTATTTTGAGCATGGAAGGCGCCGATCCGATCGTATGGCCCGAACAGGTGCACGAATGGTACGAACTCGGACTGCGCCAAATTAGTCTTTCACACTATGGAGTGAGTGCGTATGCCCACGGCACCGGCACGAAGGGAGGGCTCACAGATCTGGGGCCCGCCCTGCTGCGCGAGATGGAATCAGCCGGCATAGCACTCGACCTGACCCACTTGGCCGACGGCGCCTTCTGGAAAGCGCTCGACCACTTTAACGGACCCGTGCTGGCCAGCCACAACAACTGCCGCACGCTCGTGCCCAATCAGCGCCAGTTTACCGACGAGCAGATTACCGCACTGATCGAGCGCGATGGCATAGTTGGAGCTGCGCTAGACGCATGGATGCTCTATCCAGGTTGGGTACGAGGTGAGACCTCGCCACAGGTATTGTCCCTTGCCTCCGTAGCCGACCACATAGATCACGTATGTCAGCTAGCCGGCAGCTGCCGCCACGCGGCCATCGGCTCCGACTTAGATGGGGGCTATGGCACGGAACAGACCCCGCACGACTTGGACACCATTGCCGACCTGCAGAAGCTTTCGGGGCTGCTGGCAAATAAAGGCTACAGCGAAAACGACATCGCATCGATCTTCCACGGCAACTGGCTGCGATTCTTCACCAGCGTACTAGACGAAAAGACGAAAGCAGCATAAAACGTGGTCACTAGGTGGACGTAGAGCGCACAGAGGACCTCTTTGTAGCGTCCCATGCGTCCGCGGCAAAGAGGTTACCCACTCCCCGCAGAGCGGATTCTACGTCAATGGGAAAGATCTGAGCGACCGTGTGCACGAGCGGTGCAATCTGCTTCTCTACGTAGTGATCGTAGTCTAGCTCCGCGCGCGTGTGTCCGACGGGCTGCGGACCGTCACAGGTTACGATATACTGAATAACGCCGCGCGGATTCTTGAGCATCTTCGCCGCCTGTACGTGCGGCGGCACGGTGCGCGTATAGCTAGAGACGGGCTTGCGCAGCCGTTTCCGATAGACCAAATCCTCGTCACGTTCTCCGGCGCGTACTCCTCGAACACACTCGCCGATGGCCGACTCGATTTCCCGAGCATCGACACCGGCAAACAGCAGTCCCAGCAGCTGTCTCTGCAGTCCGTGCGCCAAGCGCGTCCAGTCGCTTCGCACCGCCTCCATGCCGATTATTTCTAAGTATCCCTCTTCTCCATCCAATCGCCACCCGGCATATCCTTTTGCCCTGCCGCGCTCCGATCCTCGCATCGGAGGGAGCAAGAAGTGCTCGTAGTGTTTTTCGAATTCTAGCTCTAAACGCGACTGCACGCCGTAGCGCTGATCGATGTGTTCGGCCAGCGCGGCGTTAGCCGCATTGCACAGGCGCTGGCCGCATGCATGGGCTTCACCCGGATGGGCACTTGGAGACAGGCTCGCATCGACAAAGACGGAATCCGTATCGCCGTAGAGCACGCGACAGCCATTTTCTTCGCGCTCTAGCCAGTCTCGCGTCCAGCGCAGCACGTAGTGGCCAAACTCCGTAACCGCTCCAGCCAATTGATCACTAGCAAAGCGACACGAGCCCGTTGACAACACCCCATAAAACGAATTCATGATAATTTTGTATGCATACGATGCCAGATCATCGCCGCGCGCTTTGGCCTCTTCGCGACGAGCCCAAAAGGCCTCCAGCATATCGGGTAAGATGCCGCGCGTTCTGCTAAATCGCGCCCCATTAGGAGCCTCTACAACCTCGTCTTGGCCTTCGGCAAGCACATGACTCAGCGGATCGATGTTAAACGTCCGCATAATCGATGGATACAAGCTTTTAAAATCAAACACAAATGTATGGCTGTATAGGCCAGTGCTGGCTTCCATAACCAGTCCGCCCGGTGCGCCGGAGCCGCGGGTGCGGTCGACCCCCGTTGTCGGCGCCACACGCTGACGACGGCGTAGTTCACTTATATACATGACATCGAAGGCCGCAACGCTGCCCCAAGACCGTTCGAGCGGCAACCCCGTTAGCAGCGCACGGCGCAGCGACAGATTTATGATGCCTTCGGCTTGCAGTATATCCCACACTAGGCGCGCGTCTTCTAGGCAGTAGTCGCAAAACGCCGTCCTATCGTGCACATAGGCGTGGGCGATTGCTTCCGGCATTGTATCGTCCTCGTCAACCTGCAGTGTTTTGCCCCGGCCCAGGACCGCCTGTGCCACCGTACCCAATCGATAGTCTTCAACGCGCTGCGCGCTTCCGCGCATCAGATGTAGCGCATCGAGAACCTGACGGCCGTATACTACCATGCGACTCTTTCCCCACACGTCGCTTTCTCTAAACTGGGAGGCATCCTGCGTTCGACCTATGTTAAATGGAATACGGAGTGCATCAAAACGACGCTGCAAAACGGCCAGATCAAAGTCTATCACGTTCCATCCAGACAGTATATCTGGATCAATCTGACGTATGCGTAGAGCAAGTGCATTAAGCAACGCGTGCTCATCCGCGTGACAGCACACAGTTTCTGAATCAGCGGAATGTTCCGAGCCTACGAGGTGGATCTCCGCAACGGCTGGATCGCCCCCAGCAAAGCCCGCTACGAGCGAAACAGCAAACACCTCCGATGCATCGGGCGCCGTTTCTATATCTAACACGAGCAGAGAAAGCGTTGGCTGCCAGTCAACGGGCTCAATGGAAGGATCTACGTAAACGCGATCGACGCCCTGCCCCTGCTTCCAAGGCCCCGAAAGACGCACCGAACCGCGCAACCCGCGCTCGATCATGTAGTGAAGGGAAAAGTTTAAGTCGGCTTCGTAGGTTCGAACGCCCTCTTCGGCCAGCGCTTTAGCCAGACGGCGCTGTGTGGCAACCCGATCACACTGGACTCGCACGACCGGATCTCCAGACAGCGTGCACAGTGCGGTATCGACAACAGCGCACGGACCGTCTCCTACAACCGGCTCCCAGACGGCGGCGTCTTCGCAGCGCAGGTAGAGGACCGGACGGGCGCACCGATCGACCAAGCCAACGGTCTGCCCGTTTTCCATCCGCCCCACGGCGTGGATCTGATCGCGGCCTTTAGATCGTCGATGAAATACGTGTACGAGGTAGGCGATATCGCCCGAATTGCTCATGACATCCAGTGGCATCTATTCCACGTGAGAGAATGCCGTGCCGTCTTCGGGCTCGTAGCCAATCTCGCGCGATACGTCCAAGTCCATCCACGAGCGTACGTGATTGGAGATACCGTGAACTATTTTAAAGTTCAGATCTTCAGGCGCATCGACGCAGCAGGCAAAAAGCTGCGCCTGGTCGCGCGGACTGATACCCATATTCGCCTCTTCGGCCTCCCACTTCCCGTTCTGCTTAAAGGCAGCCGCACCGATGCGCACGCACAGACAAGACAGGTCGTGCTGATGCGCATACGCGCGGGCGAGCGCTTCGCCCCAGCATTTGGTAGCACCATATACGTTGATCGGGTATACGGGAATGTCCCAGGGCACGGGCGTCTTGTCTTCGTGCCCCAGCACGGCATTGATACTGCTGGCAAAGACGATTCGACGGCAGCCGGCCACGCGCGCGGCTTCAAAAGCGTTGTAGCAGCCGATAATATTTCTCTGGAGCAGCGTCTCGTAAAAATCGGCCTGCATGCTCGGGTCTGCGGCCAGATGCACCACAACGTCGATTCCTTCACAGGCGGCGGCCAATGCGTCATAATCGGCGACGTCTACTTCGACAAATTCCTCGTGTGCAGATAGCCCCTCGACCGGTTTCACATCGGAGAGCCGTAGCGCATAGCAATCGCCCCAATAATGACGTAAATAGCCACCAATCCGACCCGCTGCACCCGTTATTAATACCTTTTTCTGCATTTAATTTCCATTTCGTTCTCTGTTTATAGGCCCGCGCTGCAGGCGTCGATTACTCTTTGCCCAACAGTGCTCTATACGCAACGAGCGCCCCGGCCACGTGCACGTTCATGGAAGGTCCCTTTCCATACATCGGAATGTATACAGCCCCGTCACACTGAGTAAGGGTCGCCGGATAGACCCCTTTGCTTTCATTGCCAAGCACCAGACAGACTTTTTCCGGAAATTCGTATTCCAAATAGCACTGCGCTCCCTGCGCAGTTTCTAGCGCGACCAGATGATAGCCCTCCTGCTTGAGAGCGGCGAGCGCGTCCTCGAGACGCGGAATACGACGCCACTCTATCCGCCGCTCGTGACCGCGGCCCGTTCGCTCAATATCGTCGTGCGGAGGAGTTGGCGTCGTTCCAGTAAAGACGAGCTCGCTCGCTCCACAGGCATCAGCAACGCGAAACATGGAACCGACGTTGAGCGGGTCTTCCAAACTCTGCAATAAGAACGCCAGCTGGACTCGACTAGGATAGCGCTGTTGAGCCCGCTCAAAAAGACGTTTTGTCTCCACTTTTTTTAAGGGGCGCATGTTCAGCTACGCACAATGGCGGGCACGACATACTCCTCTTCTTCAAGCACGGCGCGGATCGCATCATCGCTCACCTGCCCTTCGACAAGCGCGGCACCGTCTTCCAAACTGACAGAAACGCTGGCAATGCCCTCTAAGGACTCGAGCGCTTCTTGCACGCTGCGCACGCAGTGCTCGCAGCTCATCCCCTCTACTGAAACTCGTATCATATGCGAAGCAGGCCTCCACCATGGGTTAAAATGAGATAGCCTTGAATTTCTTTGTATGTTCCTTTAGAGCCACCTCTACGGGCAGCCGCTCCATGCTAGAGGCGCCGTAAAAACCATTCACCCCCTGCGTGCGCTGCAGCACGTATTCGGCATCTTCCGGCATCGAGATCGGTCCACCGTGACACAGGACAATTACATCTGGATTGACGCCGCGCGCCGCATCGCAGATAGCCTGCACCTGAGCGACGGATTCTTCCAACGTATAGGCCGTTGTTGCGCCAATAGAACCTTTGGTAGTAAGTCCCATATGAGCTACAACAATATCGGCACCTGCGTCGGCCATCTGCTCGGCTTCCTCTGGCTTAAACGCATAAGGCGTGGTGAGTAAATCCATCTGATGCGCCGTGCGGATCATTTCGACTTCTGGCCCATAGCCCATCCCGGTCTCTTCGAGATTTTGACGAAACAGGCCGTCGATCAATCCCACCGTAGGAAAGTTTTGCACGCCGGCAAAACCGATCGCCTTAACCTCCTGCAGGAATACGTCCATCTGGCGAAAGGGGTCGGTGCCACATACGCCGGCTAAAACGGGCGTATCTTCGACGATTGTCAGCACTTCTCCCGCCATATCCATAACAATGGCATTGGCATCGCCGTAGGGCATCATACCAGACAGCGATCCTCTCCCGGCCATGCGAAAGCGACCCGAATTGTAAATAATAATCAGGTCGACCCCGCCAACTTCTTCGAATTTTGCGCTGATGCCCGTACCCGCACCGGCCCCAACAATTGGCACACCCGATTCGATTTGGCCACGCAGGCGCTCCAACACGTCACTTCTGGTAAAGCCCATCGTCTTCTCCTCAGCCGTTTTGTGCGGCTTCTATGTGCACGCCATCCATCTTGCGCAGTTCGGCCTCTGGACCAAAAGGGGCATAAATGGCAATCATCTTCAGCAGTTCGTCCCCGCTGTTAATAGTCGAGTGATATATGGCTGTGGGAATATGTACGAGTTCGCCTGCGGTGATTTCTTTTTCCAGCGTACCCGAAGGCAGTTCAACCGTTTGCAAGCCCTTACCCTCGATAACATAGAGAATTTCCTCGCTGTAGGGGTGGTTGTGCCGCTCGTGTCCCTTGCCCGGCTCCAGCGTCACAACGCCGCAGCTAAAGCGCTCAGCCTGCGTCACTAACGGCTCGGATAACCAGCTAAGTCTCCCCCAGTCAAAAACCTGTGTCTCTACGTCTTCCAGTTTTACAAACGTCTTTTTTGCACTCATATCGACCTTAGGCCCCTTCTGACATTAAGCCCAGCAACAGTTCCACTGCACGCGCAGAAAAAGCTGGGTCGTTGATATTCAACTCTACCTCATACACGAGTATATCACTACGGAGATGTGCTTTTAGGGCGTGAAAAAAGGCCGCGTCTGCTTCCCTATCGCAAAACAGCTCACCGTCGCCATCGAGGATAGACACGCCCTTTAGCGGGAGCAAAAATGCCATGGGCCCCGTCGACACATTCGCTTTCTCGGCAAATACGCGGCCCATTTGCGCGTTTTCTTCTGCATTGGTGCGCATCAGCGTGACGGCCGGATTCCATTCGTAAAACAGCCGTTCCGCATCTTTGTAGCGCTGTGGAACGGTATCCATACCGCCAAAATTAGCCATATCTATACAACCTGGGACAACCAGCTGCGGCACGCCGTGCGCGCTCGCCGCATCCAGACGCGTCGAACCCGCGCTAAAGACGCCTCCACAAATTTCATCGGCCCACTCGGTCGTCGTGATATCGAGCACTCCGTCGACCAACCCCTCAGAGATAAGGGACTCCATTGTCCGGCCCCCCGTGCCCGTAGCGTGAAATACGAGCACTTCAAACCCCTGATCACCCAGCTGGGCGGCGCAGGCGTTGACGCACTCCGTCGTATTGCCAAACATGGAAGCAACGACGATCGGCGCTTCGTCTGCAGCAGGAGTGGGATCGCGTTCGACCATGCCGCAGATCGCGCCCGCCGCGCGCGAGAAAATAACGCGAGAGATGCGGTTTATACCTGCAACATCGACAATCGAAGGGACCAACACTACATCCTTCGCCCCGACGTACGCCGACGTATCACCTGAAGCTACCGTAGATATACAAACCTTGGGCACGCCAACCGGGAGCGCACGCATGGCTGCCGTGACAACGCTGCTTCCCCCGGATCCACCCATGCCAATGATCCCCGCAAAGCGACCCTCGTCGTATAGCTTTTTCGCACATAGTGCCACACCGGCACTCATCACTTTCATCGCCGAGCCGCGATCGCCGGCAGCGCGCAGCGCTTCTAGGGTCGATCCGCCCATCTGAGCGACCTCTTCGGCACGAACATCAACTGGAAAATGATTACCCTCACCAACGACGCCCGTATCCACCGCTAAGACTTGGTGACCGCGCACGAGCATTTCCTCGCGCAAAAAAGCGTACTCGAGCCCTTTGGTATCAAAAGCGCCCATCATTAGAATCGTAGCCATTCTATCTCCTCACTGTGCGGCTATAAATATGACGAACCAACGCTCGACGCTCAATTATTGGACTACGCACGGGCAGCAAAACGCCGCAGGCGGAGCGCGTTGCTCACCACAGAGACCGAACTAAAAGCCATCGCCACGCTGGCGAGCATCGGATTGAGTAGCGGCCCTCCAAACAAGTAGAGCAGACCCGCCGCAACGGGAATACCAGCCGCATTGTAAAAAAAGGCCCAGAAGAGGTTCTGTTTAATGGTTCGCATGGTAGCCCGTCCCAGTTCAACTGCACGCGCTATATCTTCGACTCGGCTATGCATTAGGACAATGTCTGACGCAGAAGCAGCAACATCGACCCCGCTCGCAACGGCCATACCCACGTTGGCTTGCGCTAGTGCGGGGGCGTCGTTTATCCCATCGCCGACCATAGCGACGCGCTGCCCCGCCTCCTGCAGCACCTTGATGACGTCCACTTTATCCGCGGGAAGCACCTCCGCATGCATAGTTTCGATACCCACACATTGGGCAACGTCACGCACCACGGCGCTACGGTCCCCGCTCAGCATAATCACATCTAAACCAAGTGCTCGCAGTCGCTGAACGCCTTCGCGACTAGAGAGACGGACAGGATCGGCCAGTTCAATAAGCCCCACGACACGACCGTCGCAGGCAACCCAAACACAGGTCCGAGCTCCGTGCTCAAGTCCTCTATCGACGGCAACGCCGTCTCGCTCTATATAGGAGGCCGTTCCCACGCGTATCTGCTGCCCCCTTACAGCGGCGCACGCCCCCTGCCCTACTTCGGCTAGAAAAGCGCTGGCTGCAAGCAGAGCGATCCCATCCTCGCGTGTCCGTTCAGTGATTGCAAGAGCCAGAGGATGCTCAGAATATCGCTCTACGGAAGCCGCCAAGCACAACACCTCTTCCTCGCTGTAAGGATCGATGGATTTAACGCGCACTACGCTGGGCGTGCCCGCTGTAACTGTCCCCGTCTTGTCGAGCACAACGGCGTCTAAACGCTGCATCTCTTCCAGTGCTTCAGGGGTTTTAATCAATATGCCCAACTGCGCACCGCGTCCCGTGCCCACCATGATTGCGGCAGGCGTTGCCAAACCCAAACTACACGGACAAGCGATAATGAGCACGGAGACAAACACGCCTATAGCGAAGGCGGGCTCTGCCCCGGCCATATACCAACCGAAGGCAGAGAGCGTGGCGACCGTTATTACGAATGGTACGAAATATCCCGAAACGACGTCGGCTAAACGCGCAATCGGTGCGCGACCAAGCTGAGCTTCTTCAACAAGTCGCTGCATCTGATCGATAAGAGACGCTTCTCCCACGCGCGTGGCCCGAATAACCAGCGCCCCGCTGCCGTTGCTACTCCCGCCCATGACCTGATCTCCCGGAGCCTTGGTAACGGGCAGCGATTCACCAGTAAGCAACGATTCATCCACTTCGGACAGCCCGTCTACGACCTGTCCATCAGCCGGCAGCGCTTCGCCTGGACGCACGCGCAATAGATCGCCCACTTCGATTTCATCGACGTCAACCGTGCGCTCGTCACCGTCGTCTATTAGAAGGGCCTGCGAAGGGCGCAGGCTGAGCAGCGCACGCATGGATTCGCCGGCGCTAGCACGCGAGCGTGCTTCTAAGTAGCGCCCTAAGAGAACGAGCGTCAGAATCGTTGAAACCGCTGGAAAATACGAGAAGAACGACGGGGAAAAATCCCATAAGACAGCCGCAAGACCGGCCACACTGTAGAAAAACGCTGCCGCCGTTCCAATAGCAATAAGCGTGAACATATTGGGCCCGCCTCGCACAAGGGCACAACTGCCCTCCACGTACATGGAGCGCGCTATCCACATAACCGGCACCGCAAGTGCCAAATGTATGCCTCCAACGCGTAGGGGATAGGTGTCGATAGACAGCGCTTTCGGCACCGGTACACCCGCCATACTCCCCATCTCCAACGCAAAAAGAGGTAACCAGAACAACAGAGCCGTTGCCAAAGATCGGCCCATCTCCGACAGGGCCGCATCCTTTTCGCGCGTACGCGCTGCGCCTACCTCTTTCCGCCCAAATGAATAGCCGGCGCGTTCTACGGCTTCGTAAAGCGCACGCCGCTTAGCTTCCGTCCTGTTGTAGCGCACTCGCACAGTTTCCGTCGCGAGATTGACCTCTGCACTCTGAACGCCTTCTACTGATTCCAGCGCACGCTGCACGCGTCTAACGCATGCAGCACAGCTCATACCACCAATGGTAAACGCACTCTCTATAATCGCCCCACGGAGCTCTGCGCCAAACCCGGCTTGCTCTACGACGCGGGATATACCCACCTCGTCAATGACTTCGCCGTCGTAGCTGACGTCCATCCGTTCCGTAGCTAGGTTGACCTGCACCTGCAGAACACCCGCCGTTTTGTGCATGCGCCGCTCAATGCGTCGGGCACAGGCAGCACAGTGCATCCCGCTTATATCAAAGGTGCCGCGCTGCGTTTTCTCGTCCATCTTCTACCCATATACCATCGCTTAAACCGTTCGTTTCTCTTTACCCATTTAGGACTGTGGGGAAAGGACCCAAAAGACCTTCCGGAGATTCGATCTCCAGAAGGTCTGAGCGGCAGCTATTAAAACCTACTCAAATTCTAAGAGCAGCTTGATTTGACCCCAACCCGTCGTCTCAATAGCGGTGGGAACGGGCGGAGGAGTGCTCTCTGCATCCCAGGGGAAAAATATTTCGCCCTCTGGGTACTATTGGGCACCTGTCTCGAACGGGACAAACGCGCACTTGCCGAAGTACTCAGGACGCTGCACAGTAAAAGTATCGCAGTAAAGACGGCTCCAATCCTCTCTATCCTAATCATGTATTCTTTCCTATATCCATTTTTAACGGCAAGCTTCTCAAGCATCCACCTGACTAATATACAAATACTACGACACATTACGCAGCTTCCACTCTTCCAGCGCGCAGTACAAAACGGGCACCAGATGTGCGGTTAATACAATGGCCACCATCCCACCCACCGTTGGAATCGCCATCGGCACCAGTATATCTGCACCGCGCCCGCTGGCCGACAGGACGGGAATGAGCGCGATAATCGTCGTAGCAGCGGTCATGAGGCAGGGACGTATTCGCCGCACACCCGCAGCGAGAGCGGCTGCGCGCACCTGAGATACCGAATGTGGCTTTTCTCTGTCAAAAACTTGGTTGAGATAGGTCGCCATAATTACGCCATTATCTGAGGCGATCCCGAAGAGCGCCAAGAAACCAACCCAAACAGCCACGCTCAGATTGATGGGTCTAACATTAAATAGACTGCGCAGCGAGGTTTCGAAAAATGCGACATTTAAAAACCAATCCTG
This sequence comes from uncultured bacterium, assembly GCA_964011675.1. Classification (GTDB taxonomy): domain Bacteria; phylum Latescibacterota; class UBA2968; order UBA8231; family UBA8231. Next base: position 5,247 of record CAXGPR010000015.1, on the reverse strand, counting down.
ACCGTAAAACCACATCAAAACAAAGCCACCGGCCCAGGCAACGGCAATGCCCGAAAAAACCAAAAGAGCCGTCGAAACGCGCCGGAACAAACCGTACAGCACCATAAAAATCAACCACAGCGCAAGCGGCAATACCACGTTTAGCGTTTTCTGCGCACGCAGCTGATTTTGGTAGCTACCAATAAATGTGTAGCCAATACCAGTCGGGACGACCAAACTGCCCTCGGACATAGCCCTCTCAAGATAGTCCCGACACTGCTCTACTACATCGACCTCTGCCCAGCCCGTCTCGCGATCAAAAAGCACATACCCGACGAGAAAGCCGTCTTCGCCCTTAATGACTTGGGGACCTCGCGTATAGCGGATATCCGCTAGCTGTCCAAGGGGAATCTGCACCCCGCTGGGAGCGACCACCAGCACGCGTTCTAATTCTTCCATGGAATCGCGAAATTCGCGCATGTAGCGCACGCGTAGGGGATAGCGCTCGCGGCCTTCTATCGTGGTGGCAATGCGTTTCCCCCCTATGGCGACCTCTATGACGTCTTGGACCTGCTGGACTCGAATACCATAGCGAGCAATCGCCTCTCGATCTACCTCAATTTCCAGATAGGGTTTGCCGACCGTGCGATCGGCGTTGACAGCCGATGGTTTTACCGATGGCACCAGCTTCAGTTCGCGTTGGATCTCAAGAGCAAAAGCCTCGATGGAAGCCAGGTCAGGGCCTTTTATCTGAACACCCATCGGAGCGCGTAAGCCCGATTGCAGCATCACCATTCGCGCAGCGATTGGCTGTAGCTTGGGCGCAGAAGTCGAACCCACTATTTGCCCAGCACTCGCGATGGACAACCAGATATCATCATCTGTCCTTATCCCTTCCCACGCATCTCTCCCAGGATTGAGCTTCGGATCCAGAGCGGAACGCCACTGCCTAAATGCTCGACCGGAATCATCGCGAATCAGTAGGCCGTCATCATCGCGCTTAAAACGACCGCGCACGCGATAGGGGAGCCCGTCGGGAGCGCGCGCTGGCTCACCCGATTCCGTGCGAAAGAGATCTTCTTCCTCTTCGACAAAAGCAAAGCGCATGCGGCGACCAGCCTCGTCCAGTATGTACTCTGAACGATACTGAACAATCGTTTCGATCATGGAAATGGGGGCGGGATCCAGCGGCGTATCTGCACGCCCGATTTTACCAACCGCCGATGCAACTTCAGGGATGCGTGCGATGGCGCGATCCTGCTTCTGCAGTACGTCAAGCGCCTCACCAATCGAGGCATGCGGCATAGTAGTGGGCATCCACAGAAAGGACCCCTCGTCTAGCGAGGGCATAAATTCTTTACCAAAACCGGGAAAAAGACCGCTCATCTGTCTAACAGGAGCTAATGCCGTCACCCCAGAAGGGATAAAGGAGATCACTCTATCCAAACCCAACCAGGCTGTACTACCCGACAACACGAGTAATGCAGGAGGTAGGAGGGAAAGGATTTTATGGGCCAAACACCAGCGCAAATAGCGCGGATAGACTCTCTGTAAGAGGGAAAAAAAGGCCAACAAGCCCCCCACCAAGAGCGCAACAAAAATAAAATTATGAGCGGAGCCACCCTCTAAGCCCAGCGGCAACCAGCGCTGAGAGAGCATTACCGTCGCGATTAGGACGGCCGCGCCGAGCAGCGCTATGTCAACGATATGGCGCTGCTCGGCGCGCAGGTTCTCTCGAACGAGCTGTAAGAGGGCAAGAAGACCTATAAAAACGCCCACCCATCCACCATAAACCACACTCCAAACACCGCCTGCCAACACCAGGAAAACGCATACAAAACCGCGCAAACGGGCAGACGAAATACGCACGTTCATCAACAGGTGAAACAGCGTGGGAAGTAAACTCAGCGACACCACCACGGCGGCGAGCAGAGCAAAGGTCTTTGTGAAAGCGAGCGGCTTAAAGAGCTTACCCTCAGCTCCACGCATAAAAAAGACGGGTAAGAAGCTAATAACCGTCGTCAGCACAGCCGTTAGCACGGCGCCCGCCACTTCGCGTACCGCGCGAAAAACCACTTCTATGCGCTCTTCTTCCGGGTCGGCTTTTCGCAGTCTATAGAGCGCGTTTTCGCACAGGACAATACCCATATCAACCATGGTGCCGACGGCGATTGCAATGCCAGATAGCGCCACGATATTTGCATCGACACCGCCCACTTTCATCGCGATAAAGCACAGCAGCACGGCCAGCGGAAGTAAACCGGAGACGAGCGCAGCGCTACGCACGTTCATCAGCATGACCAAGACGACAATGACCGTGACCAACACTTCTTCGCTGAGCGCCTCTCTCAGCGTACCGAGCGTTTCGTGAATAAGATCCGTGCGATCGTAAAATGGAACGATCCGTACCTGACTAATGCGCCCATCTTCGAGCGTCTTTCGGGGCATACCCGGAGCAATCTCCGCTATCTTACGCCGGATTTGCTCAATCGCCCTGAGTGGGTTTTCGCCGTATCGCACGGCGACGACGCCGCCCACGACCTCTGCTCCCTCTTTGTCCAGAGCACCGCGGCGCAGGGCAGGCCCTCGCTGAACGTGAGCTACATTGCGAACATAGACGGGCACATTGTCACGCGTCACGACAACGGCCTGTTCTATATCAGCGAGTGATCGGACGAAACCGATACCGCGAATCACATATTCTACGCGATTTATTTCAATCGTACGGGCCCCAACGTCTCGATTAGCCATGCGCACTGCGTCAAAGACTTGTTCAATCGAAACGCCATATAGACGCATGGCATCTGGATCTACGTCTATCTGATACTCTTGCACAAAGCCGCCCACCGAGGCTACTTCGCTAACGCCTTCAGCGCCAAGAAGCGCGTAGCGAACGTGCCAGTCTTGGATGCTGCGTAGTTCGTGTAAATCCCATCCTCCCGTTGGTTGACCCCGTTCGTCGCGCCCCTCCAACGTATACCAGAAAACCTGACCTAGGGCCGTTGCATCCGGTCCGAGCGTCGGCTTTGTGCCAGACGGGAGCGCATCTCGCGGCAAGCTACTTATTCTTTCTAAGACCCTCGACCTAGCCCAATAAAAATCCACCTCTTCGTCGAAAATCACATAAACGGTTGAGAAACCAAACATCGAATAGCTACGCACCGTGCGCACGCCAGGCACGCCCATTAATGCCGCGGTCAGCGGATAGCCGATTTGATCCTCGACATCCTGAGGAGACCGGCCCGTCCATTCGGTAAATACGATTTGCTGATTCTCCCCTAAATCGGGTATCGCATCCACCGGAACGGGATCGCGCTCCAGCCAGTCTATATCCCAATCAAAAGGCGAGACAGCAACGCCCCACAGCGCCATAAGTATCGCCGCAGACAGGACAAATACCCGATTGTGCAGGCAGGCGCGGAGCACGGCGTCCAACCGCGATCTTGGAGTCGGTTGTTCAAGCTGCATAGGACTCTATTCCCCCCGGGCAACCAGCGCGCGCTGGAGACTTCCACAGCGCAGCATGGATGCACCAAAGTAGGGATTTTCCACTGCTCCAACACGCTGTATCCAGCGCGCGCCTCTATCTTTTAACGCCATAGGGCAGTGGTAAATACCCAGCGCAGATTCCATCTCCAGACCGAGCCTTTCAACCGAGCCTAAGACGGTCTCTGATAGAGATACAAAGGCTGCACGGGCACTCGCTATGTCTGGCGCGGCGGCAAATAGGTCTAACGCCTGTTCAAGCGCTGGAGCCATGCGTTCCCAATCGTTTCGCAGCACATCCGAACTGCCTCTATGAGCCGATCGCAGCAGCGCAGAGCGCAGCGTTTGAGCACCGTTCATAGCCATTTGCAAATGATCCGAGCTCAGTCCCTTTTGCACTACGAGATAGGCAAGTAAAAGATCTTTCAGCGGCGCCTCTTCAAATGAAGCAGTTCTCGCTGCAACGTTCTCTTCTACCTCGACCGCACTCATCATGCTAGGTTGGGCTTTAATTTGCAGGGCGCTGTCTATTTTGAATGCCCCATGCAAGACGACACGCTCTCCCGCGCGCAAACCAGAACGGACGATATAATAGTCCCCTGCACGCGGACCCAATTCTACTTCGCGACCTTCATAACGACCCGCTTTACCGGACATCGCCACATAGACAATGGCACGCTTGCCGGTCAGCAGCGGCACAGAAGCAGGTACTAAGAGCGGCGCTTCTAGCGAGTCACTTGGCAGACCGACGTAGCCCAGCGAATCAGCGGGCACGAGCGCCATACCGCACACGTCGCACAGGCCGGCCTGTTCCTTTACAATCTCCGGATGCATTGGACTAATCCACTTACCCGCCAGCGAAGCGTTGGCCAGACTCCCATTGGCTGTCGTCTGCGAGCGCACGACGGCGCGAACCAACATGCCCGGCTTTAGGCGACCGTCGACATTCTTCACGTTCACTCGCACGCCTATCGTACGCGTTTTCTCATCGAGTAAGGGATTTATAAATGAGATGCGGCCTTCGAATCGTTCGCCCGGCAGCGCCTCAACTCTAAACTCCACTGATTGCCCATACTGTATCCAGGGCAGATCCGATTCATACACTTCGAGCTTCAGCCAGAGATTCGATAGGTCGGCCGTCGTATAAATCCGTTCGCCCGTCTGCACATAGGCTCCCTGTCCGATATAGCGCTTCACGACGACCCCACTTTCTGGCGCGTATATCGTGAGATGATCTGACGGCGCACGCTCTGTTTCGATTCGACGGATCTGTTCAGGGGTCAAACCCCAGAGGCGCAGTTTCTGCCGAGCAGACTCTACGGTCAGCGCAGCCGTTTGCTTTAACGAGGATACGGAGCGGTCTTCCAACTTCTCCAGCGCGCGCAGAGCCTGCACGAGTTCCTCCTGAGCCGTTAGCAGTTCGGGGCTATAGATTGAGACCATGTGATCACCCCGATGGATGTGCACCCCCGTATAGTCAACGTAGAGGCGATCAATGCGTCCCGGAACACGTGCAGTAATATCGCGTAGCCTCGTTTCATCAATCGCAATTTTTCCAACCATCCGCGTCTCTACGTCCGCAAAACGGCGTTCTACGACCGCCGTTTGCACCCCCGCTAGCCTTATTGCCTCCTCTGAAAGAGCCAGCTCACGCGGACCAGCTGCGGGGATAGGCTTCATCTCAACAGCAATCAGCCCCATGGAACAGACCGGACACAGTCCCCGTTCGGGTTGGCGTATGTGTGGATGCATTGAGCACGTCCACGCCTGTGCTTCTGTCTC
>CAXGPR010000014.1:0-54527 GCA_964011675.1 uncultured bacterium | reverse complement strand
CGCTTTTCTTGTAAAGAGTCTGTGAATGAGTTTGTCTATATCAAGGGGCAAATGCTGCTAGATATACGTGTTGATAATATTCTCTATCATCTCTTCGCGACCGCTGCGCTTGGACGGCTCGCCGTGTTTTATGACGTAGCGTTCCATTTCGGTCATCGTTGCTTTGCCCTGCATAATTTTGCGTCCAATACCGCTGCGATAGGATACGTAGCGGTCTTTTATTAGGTCGCTGAGCGCGCCATCGTCTATAATTTTTTGTGCGGTGCGCAATCCGCGTGCAAAAGCATCCATGCCGCCGATATGTGCGTGAAACATATCCTCTAAGTCAAATGATCCGCGACGCAACTTGGCATCAAAGTTGACGCCGCCCCGTCCCAGACCGCCCTGTTTGAGGATGACGAGCATGGCATACGTCGCGCTATACAGGTCGGTAGGAAACTGATCTGTATCCCAGCCCAGCAGATAGTCGCCGCGGTTGGCGTCAATGCTGCCCAGTTTGCCCTCGGCTGAAGCGACGGTCAGATCGTGTTCAAAGGTGTGTCCAGCTAGCGTGGCGTGATTTGCCTCTACATTGATTTTGAACTCGTCTAACAGGTCGTATTTACGCAAGAAGCTGAGCACGGTAGCCGAATCAAAATCGTATTGATGCTTGGTCGGTTCCTTGGGTTTGGGTTCAATTAACAGCGTGCCTTTGAAGCCTATGCGCTTTTTGTGATCAACAGCCATGTGCAGGAGGCGGGCCATTTGGTCCTGTTCGTGGGCCATGTGGGTGTTGAGCAAATTGGAATACCCTTCGCGTCCGCCCCAGAATACGTAGTTGGCTCCTTTGAGCTCGTGCGTGCATTCCATGGCCTTCTTGATCTGAGCAGCGGCCCAGGCAAAGACATGGGCATCGGGGTTGGTTCCGGCGCCGTGCGTAAAACGCTCGTGCGAGAAGCAATTAGAAGTGCCCCATAGCAGTTTAATACCCGTATCTCGCTGCATTTTCTTTGCAAGCGAAACGATGTGATCCAACCGTTTATTGCTCTCTGTAAGCGTCTCACCTTCGGGTGCAATGTCGCGATCGTGCCAGCAGTAAAAGGGTGCACCTAGCTTGCCGACAAACTCAAATGCTGCCTGCAGCGTATCCTCGGCTCGTTGCATTGGGTCGATAGCCTGGTCCCAGGGTCGATCGTATACTGGGGTGGGACCGAAGGGATCCGTGCCGCCCCCTTTAAAGGTATGCCAATAGGCTACAGAAAAGCGCAAGTGCTCTTCCATCGTCTTTTTGCCTACCTTCTCTTTTGCGTTGTAGTGTTTGAAGGCAAGCGGGTTTTTCGAGTCCGACCCTTCGTATTTTATTTTTTTTATGCCCTTAAAGAATTCGGCCATTTGTTGTTTTTCTCCCGGTTGAGTCCGTGGGCTATCGCGCGATTAAGGTAGATAATTTCTACAGTTGATCCAATAGTTGCCCGGGCGTTTTTAATAGGCGCTGTGCCCCGCTTTCCAACAGCTCTGCGCCAGGGCGAAATCCCCAGGTTGCTCCGAGTGCATACATGCCGGCTGCACGGGCCGTTCGCATGTCGGTATTGGTGTCGCCCAGGTAGAGAAAGTCTTCTGGGAGAATATTCATCTCAGCGGCGATTTGCAGAGCCGAAGTTGGGTCGGGTTTTGTCGGCACGTCGGGACGTGCTCCGCGCACGACGGCAAAATGCCAGTCCGACAGCAGGTGTTCAACTGCTTTTACGGTAAATGGTTCGGGCTTGTTAGATAGTACGACCATCGGAATAGTCCGCTCTTGTAGTGCGTTAAGTAATGCAGATATACCCTGATATGGCCGGCTTTTAGCCCGCCACCGCTGGCTGTATTCGCTTTCCATGGCCTCGCGGAGCTGAGCGTGTACTGTGGGTGTATACGCACTGGGAGACAGCACGCGTCGCACTAGCATATCGATGCCGTCACCGACAAAGTAGCGATAAGATGCTACGGGGTGGGGAGGAAAGCCCATGTTTTCTAAGGCGGCGTTCATCGAATCTGCTAGATCGTCCAAGGTGTCTAGCAGTGTTCCGTCTAGATCGAATAAGACAGCGCGTTTCATGAATATCCTATGTAAAGGGGGTAGGAAATAAGGGCACGGGCAGCGATTGGCCGGATTGCGCCAGACCGGATGGCTATTCTGGTGTAACGTAGGCGGCGGCGATGCCTCCATCGACGGTAAAGGAGGTGCCCGTTACGTAAGAGGATTCATCTGAGGCTAAAAACACCACGGTCTGGGCAATCTCATCGGCTTTTCCGAAGCGCCCCATGGGAATATGAACCAGTCTGCGCTGACGTTTTTCTTCGGTGTCCAGGTATTTCATCAGAAGTTCTGTGTGCAGCGGTCCGGGGCATAGTGCATTGACGCGGATGTTTTCTCGGGCATGCACTGTCGCTAGTTCGCGACTCAGGGCCAACACCCCTCCTTTGCTTGCCGTATAGGCAATTTGCGGCGTGGCTGCGCCGAGTAAGGCGACAAAGGAAGCGGTATTTATAACGGAGCCACCGCCGGCTCTGCGCAGTGCTGGTATGCCGTGTTTACAGCAAAGGAAAACGCCCTTTAGGTTCACCTGCATGGTCAGATCCCACACGTCTTCTTCGGTATCGACTGCGTCTGCGTCATCTATGTGGGATATGCCTGCATTATTAAAGAGCACGTCGAGGCGGCCGTAGGCCGATTCGGCCTCTTCAACCATCGAGCGACAGTCTGCGTCGTTGGATATATCGGCTCGTATGGGAAGACAGGTTCCCCCAGCTAGAGTTACTGCTCGGGCCGTTTCTTCCGCGGTTTTTCCATTCAGGTCTACGGCGGCAATTGATGCGCCTTCGGCTGCGCAGCGCAGTGCGCTGTGATAGCCGATACCGCTGCCTGCTCCGGTAATTAAAACAACTTTGTTCTCAAGTCTCATAGGCTGTGGAAAGTGTGCGGTCTCTATCCGCGTTCGAAATAACGCGCGCGCTCCCAAGAGGTAACGGCTTCGTCGTATTTGCGCTGTTCTGTGCGAAAAAAATGGACGTAGTGATCGACTACATAATCGCCAAAAGTCTGGCGAAGCATGTCTGAACGTTCGAGCGCATCGGTAGCCTCTGAGAGGTTGGCTGGCACGCTCGAGGCGGCATCGTCCTGATAGGCATCGCCGCTGAATAGAGGCGGCGGCTCTATTGCGTTTTTTATACCGTCTATGCCAGCCGCTAGTGCGGCGGCATAGGCCAAGTAGGGGTTGGCATCAGCGCCTGGCAAGCGCGACTCGATACGCTGGCTGCTGCCCGTACCAACGATGCGAAAACCGGCCGTGCGGTTGTCGCGACTCCAAGCGATGCGCGTGGGAGCCCACGATTGGTAGACGTAGCGTTTATACGAGTTGGGATAGGGAGCGTAGAAGGGCGCTATCGCGCGTGCGTGATGCATCCAGCCGCCAAGGAAGTGGCGAAAGACGTCAGAGGTTTCGTCACTGAATACGGCTTGGTTCTCGTCGTCCCACAGGCTCAGATGGAGATGCATACTAGAGCCGGCTAGGTCGCTGCGCCACTTGGCCATAAAGGAAACCGCAATCTGCTGAGCCCAGGCAATTTCCTTAAACGCCTGTTTGTATATACACTGGCGGTCGGCCATTTCTAAGACCGCTGCGTAGCGTAGGTTGAGCTCATGCTGCCCCGGTCCCCATTCGCCTTTGCTGAACTCGACGGGAATACCGCTAGATTCCATGTGACGACGCACGGCGGCATTGATTTGCTCTTCCTTTGTGCCTTGGAACATGTGGTAATCTTCTATGTATGTGCTGAAAGGCTGCAGGTCTTCATAGCCTTTAGCGTGCGCCTCTTCATAAGAATCTTTGAAGAGATAGTATTCGAGCTCAGAGCCTCCCTTGGCGCTGTAGCCTATTTCAGCCAGAGCGCTTAGCTGCTTCTTGAGCATGGTGCGTGGGGCAACGGTTATCGGGGCATGCGTCGACTCATCCTGCACGTCGCAGACGATCAGCGCGGACCGATCGAGCCAGGTTGCCATACGGAGCGTGGACCAGTCGGGCACGCAGTGGACGTCCCCGTAGCCTTTGGTCCAGTTGGCAAATTCGTACCCATCTACGACGTCCATTTCCATGTCGATTGTGAATAGATAATCGCAGACGTGCATGCCGTGTTGGACGACGTTATCCAGAAAATAATGCGCAGCAATGCGCTTGCCGACGAGGCGACCGTAGAGGTCTGGAAAAACGGCCAAAACGGTTTCTATCTGATCCTCGCGCACCGCGCGCTTTAAATCCGCTAAGCTGAGCATGCCGTTAGTCTGTTCGGCGTTCATGGAGTGTTCCCCGTTGCGTACATGGTGTTGACGGTAGTGTAGTGCGAGGGTGGGATAGGCGCAAGAGAAAGCACGTTGACAACGAAGTCGATACGGTGTTTCCTATTGTTTCACAACAGAAAGGAAGACGGGTATGGATCGCGATACGGCATTCGAGATGGCGCAGTCCACGATTCGCTTTGGTCCGGGAGTCACGCGCGAAGTCGGTATGGATATCAGAGACCGTGGGTTAAAGCGCGTGATGGTTCTAACAGATCCTACTCTGAGCGATTTACCTCCGGTTCACACGGCTTTAGCGGCGATGGATCAAGAGGGGATTGAGTATGCCGTCTACGATGGCGTGCGCGTGGAACCCACGCATGCTTCGTTTCGAGATGCTATAGCCTTTGCCAAAGACGGCGCTTTTGACGGCTTTGTAGCTATTGGGGGCGGTTCTACCATAGACACGGCCAAAGTGGCGAATCTCTACACCAGCTATCCGGCAGATTTCCTCTACTACGTGAATGCGCCGATTGGTCAAGGTCAACCTGTGCCGGGGCCAACCAAGCCGCTGATTGCGGTTCCTACGACGGCGGGCACCGGCAGCGAAACAACGGGAGTTGCCATATTTGACTACGTGGAAATGCAGGCTAAGACGGGTATTGCACATCGCTACTTAAAGCCGACGCTCGGGCTAGTCGATCCGGACAATACGAGTTCAATGCCGACCTCTGTAGCGGCTGCGACGGGGCTTGACGTGCTCAGCCACGCGCTCGAGTCGTATACCGCGATACCGTATGTTCAGCGTCCGCGCCCCGAGCGTCCGCAGCTGCGGCCAGCCTATCAGGGATCCAATCCAATCAGCGACCTGTGGTCGCTGCAGGCAATCCGCTTAGTGGCCGACTATCTGCCCCGTGCTGTTGCTGATCCTGCAGACGACGAGGCGCGGGGCCAAATGATAATGGCCTCCGCTCTGGCCGGTATTGGGTTTGGAAACGCCGGCGTGCACCTACCTCATGGGATGTCGTACCCCGTTGCAGGTATGGTAAAGAACTTTGTCCCACCGGGCTATGCAGTAGACTATCCGCTCGTGCCGCACGGCATTGCAGTTATCGTAAACGCGCCGTCGGTGTTCCGCTACACGGGATCTGCTAGTCCGCAGCGCCATCTACATGCGGCCGAGATTCTGGGCGCAGATATCGGCGGGGTTGGTTTGGAACAGGCAGGTGAGGTACTAGCGGTGAGACTCATCGAGCTCATGCGCCAACTCGATATGCCAAACGGACTGAGCGCGCTGGGCTACCGAGATGACCATATTCCAGCCCTTGTTCAGGGCACGCTCTCCCAGCATCGTGTTACAAAGCTATCGCCGCGTCCAGCAAAGAGCGAAGATCTGGCCGTGCTTTTTGCCGGTGCAATGCGCTACTGGTAGCGTGCATCAAGAGGTGCGTCGGGCGGAATAAATCTATGGCACGACGACGGGTTCTCGCTGCAAGCGTATGGCAAATTGCGCTTCGACTGCATTTTGTATGTTTGCAGCGAGTTTAAGCAGTTGGTCGGTGCTGCCGTCGTAATTAACGAGCGCCAAGGCGTGTCGCTGTGAAACGCCCACGCCATCGCGGCGGTAACCCTTGGCAAAACCAGCGCGCTCCACGAGCCATGCTGCAGGCACTTTTACGCCGCTGGAGTCGGGGAAAGAAGGCACGTCTTTAAACTGCTTGTGCAATCTGTTAAATTGTTCCGAAGAGAGGACCGGGTTGATGAAAAACGAGCCGGCAGAACGGCTGTTTGGATCGTCGGGCGCAACTACCATCGACTTGCTTGATCGCAGCGACAACACCTTAGAACGCACCGTGTTGAGCGCTTCCGGCCCTGCGGTCTGATCCTTTTTTACGGCCTGCTCTAGCTCTGCATATCGCAGGTGGGGACATCCATCTTCGCGTAGCGCGTATCGTACTTCAGTGATAATAAAGCGATCTGAATCGGTGCCTTTAAAGCGGCTATGCCGGTAGGAGAAGTCGCATTCTGCACGGGTAAATTCAACTTCTTTTCGTGACTCTCTTTCGATTGCTCGCACGGATGTAACGGTCTCACAGACCTCCTGACCATAGGCGCCGACGTTTTGAATGGGCGTAGCGCCGACTTGGCCGGGAATGCCAGATAGACACTCGACGCCCGCCAGGCCGCGTTCGATGCACTGGACGACAAAGTGATCCCAGTTCTCGCCGGCTCCAACGCGTGCCGTTTGTGCGTCAAACTGCACGCCGCGCAAATCCATCCTTAGAACTAATCCTTCAAACCCTCTATCGGGAAAAACCACGTTGCTGCCGCCGCCCAGTATGTGCACTCTGTGATTCGTATGTTTGGCCCATTCGAGAGCGTCTCGAAGCATTTCGACGGTAGAACAGGTAGCAAAGTAGCGCGCTGGACCGCCTAATTGCAGGGTCGTATAGGGCGCTAATGAAACGCGTTCGCTCAGGTAGGATGGTAGAGATGTCATCATAAAACGTAAGATAGGTTGCCCGGTCGTTTGCGCCAATCCGCTACAGCTCATTTTCTTATAGCCTATGAGAAAGAGAATTTACTTAGCATCGCCCTATGGATTTTCCGCACAGTGGAAAGAAAAGCTCTTACCCGACTTTGTCGCCGGCTTGGAAGTGCTGGGTGCAGAGGTGTGGGAGCCGTTTGCTCGTAACAATCAGGTGGATTTTTCGAAAGAGGGTTGGGCCTATGAGGTGGGGCGTGCCGATTTACGCGACGTGGTAGAGTCAGATGCCATTTTCGCCATTTTAAATGGCACGCCGCCCGATGAAGGCGTTATGGTAGAACTCGGTGCGGCGATTGCGCTCGGAAAGAAAACCTTTCTATTTCGCGATGACTTTCGTCGCTGCACCGACTGTGAGGAATATCCGCTTAACCTCATGGTATTTACCGGCCTCCCCCGTCGAGGTTGGCAGGATTTTTACTACTCTTCGATTGCGGAGATCAGCGCGCCCGACAAGGCGCTTGCTCGCTGGCTGCGAGGCGAAGAGGTATGAGCGAAGTTCTGCTCATCAACGCGTCGGGGCCGGATTGCCCCGATTTAACCGCTTCTCTGAAGCTTATTCTCGTCTGGTATGAAGTCAATATTCTCGACATAGGTCCGGCCGTCATTCACAACGCCCTGTCGCTGGGTTTGATCATTGAAATACCTGAGGCAGTTGAGCCGGCTCCGGTATTAAAAGATGTGTTTTTTCCACCCACGAGTTAGGCGTAAATATCGATTTTCAGCCGGTCTTTTCCGAAGACTATGCCCACTGGATAGCTCACCAGGAACAGACGCGTTTTATGATCACGCTGCTGGTCCTTCAGATCCGCGCGGGGGATATTGCGCAGATTGCCGGTATTATCAACGAGTAAGGTCTGAGCATTCACGACATCACGCGTCTTTCTTGGCGTATTCCCCTAGAGAGTGCTCAGCGCGCAAATTAGAATCTGCACGTCTGCATTGAATTATGCGCGCACGGTGAGCCATCCGACCAGAAGGGGCTGAGTGCGGACCTGCATACCGTGCAACTGCTGTACTGGGTAACGGGTGGGCCGCGTCCATCTGGTCTGCAGACTACCTAACGCTAGGAGCGAAGATGCCGCCAGCCAATATCGTATTTATCCACGCCGAGAGTATGGACGGACGTAAGATGGGGTGTATGGGCCATCCCGCGTTGAAGGATGCTACGCCGAACTTAGATCAGTTCGCCGCCGAAGGCGTTCTCTTCGCCAATGCTTACAGTAATTGTCCTGTATGTAACCCGTCGCGGGCCAGTATGTGGACGGGTAAGTATCCGCACTACCGCGATTGTTGGAACAATCACGAGGGGCTGCGCGATGGGGTGCAAACCTATCAGGACGCACTCCATTGGTCGGGCTATCGGACGGAAGCTGTGGGTCCTATCGACTACGCATACGGCAAGCATTCTATACGCGATCGCATCGGTTCTTGGACACGTTCTGCAATGATAGAACGCCCTACCGTGCGCACGCCTCTGCCGCAGGTTGTTGGGATCGGACAGGCACATGGTGTGGACTGGCAGCATACCTGGGACGCGATGCGCGGGATTGAAGCCGCTGCGCTCGAAGGACAACCCTTTTGCACGTACTTAACAACGGGCTTAGTGCATCCACCCTTTGTGGCAGAGCAGCGGCACTTGGATCGGATTGACGCCCAAGCCATTGACGTGCCGCCGCTATTCGGCCTAGAGCAAACAGAGCACCCTGCCGTTCGCTACCAGCGAATCGCCAAAAACTGTGCTAGGGCATTCTCTCCCATGCTCGTTCGGCAAATGCGACACGTCTATTTCGCGATGATCGCCGCTCTCGACGAGATGGTTGGTCGTGTCGTGCAGCAAATAGACGAACTGGGGCTACGCGATTCGACGTATATCATTTTCTCTAGCGATCACGGCGAAATGGCCGGCGAGCAAAATCAGGTGCTTAAACGCTGTATGTACGAGGCTTCGGCCCATGTACCCTTAATTATTTGCGGGCCTGATATACGCCGCGGCGCTGTGGTTGACGAGCCCGTATCGCTTGTCGATCTCTACCCAACGCTTATGGATATGGCAGGTGTGTCCTATCAGACGCTAGCCGAACGTTCCGGATATGCCGAACAGCTCGATGGTGAATCGCTGATGCCGCAGCTGACCAGCGCCGCTCCGCGTCAGCGCGCGTGGGCGATGGCAGAATATCACGGCGATCGCGCCTGCACGGGCACGTTTATGCTGCGCCAAGAACGCTGGAAGCTGATTCGCCATATGGGGTTTGCCTCGGAGCTATACGATCTCGCTGAAGATCCTGGAGAGCAACGCGATTTAGCGGCCCTGCAAAGCGACGTAGTCGCTCGCTTGGAAAGCGTGCTCGATGCACATTTTGACTGTGCTGAAATTGACGAAAGGGCCAAAGCGTACGATCGTGCATCCTTTCTCCGCTGGCGTGCCTTCGCTCAGGCCGAAGGGTCTTACGAAGATACGATGGCCCATGTGTTTAGCGGGTATGATCGCCAAAGTATTGAAGAGCTAGAGCTATGGACGGACCGTGATGAGGCGCAGATTGAAGCGTGGCTAGCGCGTGCACCGCACTAGATACTAAACGAGAGGCACTAGGTGGGTCTATGAGATGGAGTCAAACAGTTTGTGCATTTATACTGGCCGTTTTAACCGTGAGTTCCTGTGGGGGAGATGAAGGCTTGCGGAGCGGAGACATAGTTGAAAAATCTCCCTACCGCGTGGGGGTATATTATTATCCCTGGTATGGGAGCGACTTTCACGGCGGTAAGTATATGCGCGCCCGTCTCGTGCCGCCGCAGTATCCGACCCTAGGGGAATACGACGATCGTGAAGTGAGCGTGATATCACAGCATTTGGCGTGGAGCCGACAGGCGCATATATCGCTTTGGGTCGCCAGTTGGTGGGGGCCAGACCGGCGCGAAGACCAGACGCTCTTACAGAGAATTCTACCTCATCCTGAACTGGGGGATATGGGCATTGCGCTTTTTTACGAAACGACGGGCCGCACCCGTAGCTTTAGCTCGTTTGATCTCGTAGGACCCGATATCGCCTATATGGCAGAGCACTACTTTAACCACCCCAATTACTTGAAAATCGAAGGTAAGCCGGTGCTGTTCGTCTACCTGACGCGAGTGCTGTCTCGGAACGGAACGCTGGGAGAAGTCGTAGGAGCGATGCGCGCTTCAGCTGCGCAAGCCGGGCAAGAGCTGTATATCATCGGCGATGAGGTTTTTGGTCAGCCGCCTAATTCGTCTAATGCGCTGGGACTGCTCGATGCCGTGACCAATTACGACGTATATGGAAGCATGGGAGTGAAGGGCTATGCGGGCCAGTACGCCGTCGATCGATACTATAGGGCACAGGCGCAGTGGCGCGCGCTGGCACACGAGGCCGGCGCAGCTTTCGTTCCGGCGGCTACGCCGGGATTCAACGACAAGGGCGTGCGCGGTGGGCATGAAGCGACATCGCGCAAATTGGACAGCGATGCTGAATACGGCTCGTTGTTTCGCGCGATGCTAGAACAGGCCGTGGCGCATACGGACGACCCCACGGGCAATATGCTGTTAATTACTTCTTGGAATGAATGGCATGAGGATACGCAGATTGAGCCCATTGCCGAGGCGCCACCAACGGCTTCGGATGACAGCGACTCAGGCAAAGCCTTTAGCGAAGGGTTGTCTTACGAAGGCTATGGAGAGCGCTATCTGCAGATCCTGCGCGAGGCCGTCGCGCGCTGAACCGGGCGCAGACGCTATCTCCTGTCACAGGACTTGTTCAACGGCGGCCAGACTGCGCTTGTCTAGCGCCTCCAGATTTGCTATTTCAAAGCGATTGCCGTCCACATCGACAATTAGTAGCCGATGGTCGCCTAGCCACTGCGCGTTCTCGGCCACGTTTTGCACGACAAATTCTCGCTGGCCGCGATCGGTCTCGACGTCCCAGTACGAAGTGCCGAACTCGTTGCGTATAGACGTGACGCGCTCTATGAGCGCGGTTAGATAGCGTCGGTCCAGCTCTTCTCTTATGAGTGCACGCGCCGCCTCATCGACCTGTTCTATGCTATCGATCATGCAGATCTCTTCGTCCTTAGCGTCAAGAAAACAGATATACCGGTCCGGATGAGATAGGGGCGCTGCTCGCACGATCTTGATGCGCGTATAGGAGCGATCGTCTTCTATCGTCAGTCTTAGCATCCGAGCGGGCTCGTGGAAGACCCGCAGCGCGTTAATGTCTACCTGCTCTGGGTGTGTTACGGTAATGGGCGTTATCGTGTTCAACCCCTTGTCTTCCTCCTGTGTGTTGTCTGGAACCATGTTTTTTTAATGTTCGGTTGCCATAACGGCTGACGTGGCCTGTTGGGTTTGCAATAAGTCGTAAAAAATGCCTTCCCGCGCCATCAGTTCCTCATGCGTGCCAACTTCGGCGATCTTACCCGCTTCCAATACAACGAGGCGGTCTGCGCTGCGCAGGGTGGAGAGACGGTGGGCAATAGCAAAAGTCGTTCGTCCCGTAACCAGTCGTGTAATGGCTTCCTGTATCTTTTTTTCGGTTGGTGTATCGAGTGAAGAAGTGGCTTCGTCTAAAATGAGAATTTTAGGGTCGTGTAGGATGGCTCGCGCGATGGCAATGCGCTGTTTCTCACCGCCAGACAGCTTATTGCCCTGCTCGCCTACGACCATATCATATCCATCGTTTTTCCCGATAATGAACTCGTGTGCGTTGGCAGCGCGTGCTGCCCGCAGGACTTCTTCGAAAGAAGCATCAGGCTTTCCATAGGCTATATTTTCAGCGATTGTGCCATTAAACAGAAACGACTGCTGTGCGACCAAACCGATCTGTGATCGGAGGTCTTCAAGGCGCAACGATCGTATATCTTTGCCGTCGATCTCCACGCTGCCGCGGCTGGTGTCATAAAAGCGCGTAATCAAGTTGATGAGTGTGCTCTTGCCCACGCCAGAACGTCCGACAAGGCCAATCATTTCACCGGGTCTCACTTCAAGATCAATGTCGCGTAAAACAATTTTTCCCGGGTCGTAGCCGAATGCCGCTTTTCTAAAGTGAACGCGTCCGCGTATTTGTGGGATGGGCGTTGCTTGGGAATCCTCAAACGGCTCTGACTGTGCATCGATTACTTCAAAAATGCGCTCGGCTCCAGCAAAGGCACGCACCATAAAGCTGTAGAAGTCGCCAAACCACTTTAGCGGTTGGTAGAGCATCCATAGGTAAGAGATAAAAGCCATGAGTTCGCCGAGCTTCAGCTGTCCATCGAGTATTTGCACGCCGCCAAAGTACCAGACAAAAAATGCGCCAAAGCTCATGAAAAAGTTGGTAACCATAAAGAAAACCAACCAAGATCGCTCGGCGCTCACGCTCACGTCGCGTAGGGCATGGTTACGTCGATTGAAGCGTTCACCCTCACGCGTTTCTTGGGCAAATGCTTTTACCACGCGTATACCGCCGATCGATTCGTTTAAGTGTGTCGATAGCCGAGCCCAACGTGCGCTCCAGCGTCGCCAGTAGCCCTGCAAGCGATTCCATATAAGGATGGAGCCTATGAGAATGGGCGGTACGGGTAAAAGCACGTAGAGCGTTAACTGCCAATTCATATAGAAAAGCAGGGTGAGAATGCCGACAATCATGGTTGCATTGGATAGCACAAAAGGCGCGTCAAAGATCAGGTAGCCCTCAACCTGATCGGAGTCGTTGTTCATTCGCGATATTAGAGAACCGACTTTGCGCTTGTCGTAAAAACGCAGTGGGAGAAATTGCATAGAACGAAATAGATCGGCGCGTAGGTCGGCCATGGCTCGGAATCCTACCCACGTATTGAGCCATCTTCGCACTACGTTGCCGATCCACCGGATAACGGCTAACCCCAGCAGCAGACCGACGTATAAATAGAGGAGGCCGAGATCACCGTCTTTTGTAAGCACGTCGTCTATGATGTGTTTGGCGATATAGGGTGGGACGAGCTCAATTAGCGCCGTAACGAGCGTGAGACCGACAAGGAGTAGGGCGCGTGCCTTGTAAGGTATCATATAGCTCAGCAGACGCTTGAGAGTGTCTCTCTTTCTTATGCATCCCGGGCATATACCGCCTTTCTCGGGCAGCAATCGGCTACACTGGGCGCAGTGCGTGCGATCGAGTTCAAGCGGTAGGTTGGGATCTTCGCCTTGGATTAGCAGTTCGATGCCCTCAGCAACCTCGGCAAATTTGGGCGTTAGCGAGTTGGAGTAGTACACGCGTACGGGCGCGCCGTCGCGGAGTTCGATTTCCAAACATCCGCCGCCGATCAGGGCGTCTGATCGCACTTGCTCTATCTGCGTTAGCGGTATATCGACATCGTCCGTTGCAGAGTCGAGTAGCAAGAGGCGTTGATCGGTTACGACCAAGAAGCGCTTGCCAAAGGACGCGCGCCCGGCCATGTCGGTAGCCACCTGTATTAGAGCCCGTTCTTTGGCGCCAGCGGAAGCCCGTACCTTGCCGGCGATTTCGTCCGGCACATCCTCTATGAAAGCGGATACTGTCATTCTTTTATGGCAATAATTTGAGCGACGGCCTGCTGTAACTGAACGAGATCGTAGAATACGCCGCGTTTTTCCATCAGTTCCGCATGGCTACCTTGTTCGACTATGCGGCCCTCATCCAAGACGATGAGGCGATCGGCATCGCGGAGGGTGGAAAGGCGGTGGGCAATGGAGATGGTCGTGCGACCTCTGGACAGATGGCCCATTGCTTCCTGAATTTGCTTCTCAGTTTGTACGTCGACCGAAGCGGTCGCCTCGTCTAGGATGAGGATGCGTGGGTCGTGCAGGATGGCGCGAGCGATAGATACGCGCTGGCGCTCTCCGCCGGATAGCCCCGCTCCCTTTTCGCCAACCTGCGTCTCGTATCCGTCGACCTTGTTAATAATGAAGTTGTGTGCGTTGGCTGTTCGGGCCGCACGCATAATTTCGTCGAACGTCGCGCTCGGTTTTCCGTAGCAGATGTTTTCGGCAATTGTTCCGGAAAAGAGTACGGGTTCCTGCAGAACTATGCCAATCTGTGAACGTAAATCGCGCAGGTCGATCTGTCGTATGTCGGTTCCGTCTATGGATATCGAACCATAATCTGGGTCGTAAAAGCGAGCGATAAGGTTGACTGTAGTGGTTTTCCCTACGCCGGACCTGCCGACGAGGCCCACCATCTCACCGGGTTTGAGATCTAAGTCAATTCCGTTGAGAACGGGTTTGCTCTTGTCGTAACCGAAGCGCACTCCATGAAAGGATATTCCTCCTTGCATTTTCGGCATTCGTAGGGCGTGCGGATTCTCGTAGGCTTCGGGATCCGTATCGATAATTTCAAAGATGCGTTCGGCCCCAGCAAAGGCCCGCGTCATCCAATCATTAACCTGTCCAAACCACTCCAACGGTCCGTAGAACAGCCACATGTAGGAGTAGAAGGCCAAGAGGGTGCCCAGCGTTATCTCGTCTGTCAAGACCTGCTGGCCACCAAAAAACCAGACCATTAGCATACCGAGCCCAGTGAGAAACGTAATCGTAGCAAAGAAAACGCCTCTGTTGATCGCCGTGCTGACGGCGACCTCCCGAACGCGGTGGTTGTGTCTGGCGAAGGTCGCCATTTCGCGCTTTTCTTGGGCAAATGCCTTAACTACGCGGATGCCCGTCAGCGTTTCGACCGTGTGGTCTGTCAGATTTGACCAGACTTGCCCCCACTGGTTAAAGTAGCCGCGCATGCGCTTCCAGAACACGATGCCCCAAACCATGAGGATGGGCACGGGGAGCATTATGTACAGACTCAAACTCGGGCTCATCCACAGTAGGAAGCCAAAGATTCCAAGAACCATTAGGCCGTTTATTATTAAGTAGGGCAATCCGTCGACTAGGAATTCTTGCAACATACCGGCGTCGCGGGTGGCGCGCGATATGAGCGCACCGACTTTGCGCTTGTCGTAAAACTGTAGCGAGAGCATCTCTAAGCGTCGGTATAGCTGAGATCGAATATCTGACGTAACCTGCGCACCGATCCACGACATGATCCAGCCGTGTACCCACTCGGCGCCCCAGCTCATCACGCGAATACAGACAAGGCTAAGGACGAGCCAGAGAAGAAGAGCCAGCCGTTGGTCGATGGGCGCAGGACTGTCACCGGACGGGACTAATACGTCGTCCACGATGTGCTTGGTGATCAGCGGAGGCGCCAACTCGGCGGCTGTTATAGCCGCCGATGAAAAAGCCAGCAGAGCAGACTTGGCTTTGTAGGGCAGCAAGTAGTGCGTGATGCGCTTTAGGGTCTCGCCCTTTTTAATACACGCAGGGCAAATACCGTTTTTTTCTGGTAATAGGCGTTGGCAGTCGACGCAGCGTAGACGGTCTAACTGTGTGTTGATGGAAAGCGGTTCGCCTACCAGCAGCTGCTCTAATGCATGTGCAACTTCGGAAAATACTGCTGCCCGTGAACTGCTGTAATAAAGTTTGATGGCTGCCGCGTGCCTCCGTTGAATGACCAGGCGGCCCCCGCCGACCAGGGGTTCCGTTTGGCTGTTGCGTATGTCTAATAGGGGTACAGATTCAGCGCGGAGTGTCTCTTCATTCAAAAGCAGCACGCGTTCGTCTGTAAGGGCGATCCACTCGCGTGCAAAGCGCCCTTGCGCATCGATGTCTGCATAGGCGCACAGGAGTAGGTAGTCTGAACGCAACAGGTTTGAAATAGCCTTCTGTACGCGCTCAGAGGCCGTTTCTATCAACTGTTTTTTTGTCATTCAGGTATGCGTCTTCGCAGCGATGTAGGGCAACTGTGTATTGTGACCGATGTTCAAGGGCGAAATATGAAACGAGAAAAAAACGAACGGTTATGGGCAACTAGCCAGTAGCCGAGTTCTACAAGTAAGATCAGAGGCCAAGAGCGTAGCAAGTCTGAGAGGCGGCCGTATCCCATTAGCGACAAAACGGTAAGACAGGCTCGCCCTGCGCGCTCTATTTTACCGCTGGGATGAGACAGATGAACAGCGCTGCTGCAGGCGTGCTGTAAATCTTTGTCCATGGGCGGGTCTGTCGCCTGTTGATACGGTATCGCGTGGAGCGCGTGTCCTCCCTTTTTTAGCGCCCAGTCGACACAGCGCTTGCAAAAAGGGCACTCGCCGTCCCAGAACAATACATATACTGCCGTTGGTGATGACATAGGATACATCTTTGCAAAGATGTCACAGCATCTATATTATATTTTGTCTCCACATCGTGCTGTAAAGACCGCTGGAAATGTTCAGCAAGAGCGATTATAATCGCGAGCAAAAAATTGGAAAGCAAAGAATTAGAAGAAAAAAATAGACTCCTTGAGGAGCGAGTCAACAGCATCTCGTGGGAAGAGATGGAAGCTGCTAGCATGCTGCGCTGGGCTAGCGAAGCGTTCCCTCGTTGCGCCGTGTTAGCTACGAGCTTTCAAAACACGGGGATGGCTATGCTACACATGGCTATCGAACAGGGTTTGGAGATGCGTTTTGCGACCTTAGATACATTGCGGTTGCATCCTGAAACGTATGAATTCATGGAAGAGGTAAAAGAACGCTATGGATGTGCGATAGAAATATGGCAACCCAAGCCTGCGCACCTGCAGCGTATGGTTGATCGGTTTGGTGAATACCTGTTCTTCGATTCTAAGGAAAAGCAAGAGCACTGCTGTGACGTGCGTAAAACCAAGCCGCGTAACGAAATGTTAAAGACCGCTGACTGCTGGATTTCAGGCCAGCGTTGGGACCAATCCACCCACCGAAAAGACACTGCAAAGAAAGTTGAATTAATCGGCGAATACGGTACTCAGCGAAAAATCGTCAAGCTCAACCCGCTGGTTGATTGGAGCGATGAGGAACTGGCGTACTTTATGCGCGAAAACGACGTGCCAACGCATCCGCTATACGAACAGGGCTATCCATCTTTTGGATGCATCATCTGCGCGACGCCGACGCGAATCGGCGAAGATAAGCGCGCGGGGCGCTGGCGTTGGTTTAATCAGTTGGATGATATAGACGATAGAAAAGAGTGCGGTTTGCACTACAACATTTGATCGCTATAATTCGACCAAGCCACAGGCTCTCTTGAAGCATTCACCTCGTTCTATGTAGTCGGAAAACATATCAAAGCTAGCGCAGGCTGGAGACAGCACGACGGCGTCTCCGGCCTGTGCCCATTCAGTTGCTTTCGTAACCGCCTCTTCCATACTCGCACACAGATGACGATGCTCTGTATAGTTCGAATTTGCCAGGGCTTCTCCAATGCGTGGTCCCTCTTCCCCCAGCAATAGAACACCGCGCACGGAGGCGTCGGCAATGACCTGGGCGAGATGGCCAAAGTCGGCCTTTTTGCTGGCACCTCCCACTATAAGGACTATGGGCTGTTCTAAGGCGCGCACCGCTGCGATGGCGGCGTCAGGCGTCGTTGCTAGCGAATCGTTGTAATAGTCTATCTCGGCCCGTTGGCCCACGTGCTGTAGCCGGTGCGGGAGGCCGCGAAAATTGGAAAGAGTTTGAGCAATAGAATCAGGCTTGACGCCGAATGCACCTGCAACTGTAACGGCTGCGCAGGCGTTTTCAAGGTTGTGTACGCCGGGGAGAGACAGATGTGCTCTATCGCAGATCTCAATCGGTGAGTCACCCGGAAGGCGCATCCAAATGCGCCGGTCCGTGCTCCACGCACCCACTGCTACGGATCTTCTTGCGCTAAAAGACCAGTGGTGTGCCGGAGAATAGTCCTTAAACGTTTGTGCCGTAGCGCAGTCGGCATGAGATATGAGCAGATCACCAGGGCGTTGATGAGTGGCGATATTGCGCTTGGCTGTGACGTACTCTTCTAGGTTCGCGTGGTAATCGAGATGGTCTTGGGTAACGGAAAGAACGAGTGCGGTCTGCGGACTATACGGTAAATCTTGCAGCTGAAAGCTCGACATTTCTAGCAGCGCGAGATCTTCGCTTTGCATCGAATCGAGAAGGGCGATGGGTGGTTGACCCATATTGCCTCCGACGTGTATGCGACGCGACTGCCCCGCTTTCATTATATCGGCCAAAAGCAGCGTCGTCGTTCCTTTGCCCTTGGTTCCGGTTATTCCGATGACGGGACACGGACAGGTAGCGAAAAAGAGCTGCATTTGAGTTGTGACGCGAACGCCGTGCGTAGCGGCTTGCTGCAGGCGCGGATGAAGAGGACTGATGCCCGGCGTGCGAACGAGCAGATCATACGACCTAAGCTCGTCCAGGTATGTGGGGCCCGTGTTCCAGGAGACTACGGAGGGCCAGTCGTTGGTCAGGCCGCTGTCGGCGGGGCGGGCATCGCAAACGGCGAAGGGTATGTCGCGGGCACAGAGTAGTTGGCCCAGCGCCTGATTCTCTAACCCAAACCCGACGAGTGCGATGCGTTGACCTTTGAGTATGTCGAGATTCAAACGAGATCTTCTACATAGGTAAAAAGCGCGTTAACTAAGTGTGTAAACACGCTTAAACGACACACTTCATAGCCGTGTGAGTTGGCACGCGGGTAGCCAATGGTGGCAGCGCGTGCCGCCATGCCTGCTTGGAGGACGCCCGTAGCATCGGAGGCAGCCGCGCCGTAGACGGCATATTGTAACTCGCTGCCTGCTCGCTGCGTTGCGCGCGCTAGTTCGCCTATGAGACCCTGATGAAAATGAGCTCCTGAGTCCTTGGACCATGTGGCGGGGCGGCCGTCTAACGCTAGCTGCGACCCGCGCGGAATCGGAGAGGAATCTACAGCAATAAAAGTTTCGACCGGATTGCGATGGGCCCAGCCTTTTGCTCCGAGCAGTCCCCCCTCTTCCTGGACCATGAAGCAGAGGTAGAGGGACCTTGTAGGCTGCAAACCACTGCGCTCAATCTTTTCTAGTAGGCGCAGTAGGGTGAGCGTGCCGCCTCGGTTGTCGAGAATCCACGCCGAGACGAGTGGGTCTTTTTCTGGCCCGAAAATGTGCGGACCGCGAACCGCGCTGTCGGGCACGGCACACGTGCCGATGCGGACGCCACGCGCGCGGAGTTGATCGGCTGTAAGTCCGGTTATCACATGGCAGTGAGACCACTGAATGCCGCGCGAGCCGCTGGCAAATTGTGCGATGGGATCCTCTGGATCGTTGGTGTGGCCAGAGCCAAAGCCAAGGTGGGCAGGAACCAAATTCTCATCGTCGCCCACTAGCACGACCGGTCCTTCCCCCAACTTCCATGGGTGCAAGCCCCCGCTGCGCTGAACGCGCAGCGTGCCGTCGTCTTCGATGGCGTGTACGACCATGGCGATCTCGTCCATATGGCTAGCCATGGCGACGGCGCCGGCCGTCTTGTCGCTACCGTCAACTAGCGTCCATACGTTGCCCTGCGCGTCGCTGTGAGCTGGAAATCCAAGTGCCTCGATGGATTGGCTAATGAATGCGGCCATGCGCTCTTCGCGACCGGATGGGCAGGGGATTTGTAGCAGGGAGTGTAGTAAATCTAAGTTGTTCTCCGGGATGTTCATTGGCGGTCTATCCCATTGCCGATCTAACAAATTTATGCTGCGTCCAGTTTACGAGACCACTTGTTGACACGAGTGAAGGCATCCATTAATTATCCCACCCTGTGAGAAGAATGCTGATCGAACCCCTTAAGGAGAGTGTATGGCTGTTACTATTATGCGCACAATACGCCCGAGTCCGCAATGGCAGGATTCGTTAATTCGCGCGAAGAGCGGGCAGCGAATCGTTATCGATGCCGAAGAGACGTGGTCGCCCGACATGCGCGATCAGGTTGCTTGGTGCGGTGCCGATGGGCTCTACAAATTTCCCGCAGGGCAGGGCTATCACATGCCAGGTACTAACGTTGGTGCGCTTATTGCGCGCATTGGCGATGGGGAAGCTTTTGCCGTGGGTGCTCGCTGTGATCTCATATGCCGCCGTGAGGGAGTCTTATTCTTCGCCATGAATGAACACGCCGAGCGCAACAACCAAGCGGGTAAAGTTGTCGCACAAATTATCGTATTCGAGGCAGAAGAAGCATAGTGGATGCATATGGGGAAGCGGAAGTTTACTTGCAGCGTTGTGTCCCCGAGTTGTTGGGGGAGGACATCAGCGCAGTCCAATCTATTGCATCAGGCGTTTGGTCGCTGCGTGTTGGCTCGGTTCGACGGGTTGCTAAATACCATCCTTTTGCTCCGCTGACCCTAGGCAAGCGCTATGACGTGCTGCAAGTAGAGCGCGAAGTGCTTAATGCTTTGGCTGAAGCAGGCTGTCGCGTCCCACGCCTAATCGCCCTAGATGAAAAAGCATTTTTTGCTTTTTACGAGTGGGTCGGCAATGAAACGCTTGACGACTGGGGGCAGCGATTGTCCGCTGACGGTGTGAAACTAATCGACGGTCTGTTGCGCAACCAATGTGCAATAGATGCGGTGTTGGCACGCCAGTCTGATCGTTGGGCGGCGTGCGTGGCGCCAGGGGGAGACATGGCGTCTCTAACTGATCGTTGGGCGTCGGCCTGTCAGCGAGCCGTTTGGGGTGCAGAAGCGCTATTATGTCGCGTTGAACGCCCTCCCATGACTGCAGATATACGCTCTCTTATTGGGCAGATAGGTGCCGAGTTGGCCCTGCGCTCGACCGCGTTGGGTAGCAGTGACTACAACGCGCGCAATATCGTAGTATCGCCGCAAGAGGAAGCGTTTTTTATAGAATTTTCAAAGTTGAGTTGGGACTGGACGGAACGTCGCCTTGTGCAGTATACTACCTGCATGGGAGGCGGATACGATCGGGGCGTTATGCGCTCGCTACTCGACGCGCGTGCAGCCTGTTTATACGGAGAATTGCAGGGCTCAAACGCCTTGCGTGCCTTAGATGGGCATCAAGTTATTTTCCTGCTCAATGCAGCAGCAACCCTCTGTGCGGCTTTAGACCGACCGACCGAGTTTGCTCATGCCGCTTTGCTGCGCGCTTGGCAAAATCCACCGCAGCGTTTGCAGGTTTTGGCAGATACGCTGGGCACGCCATTGAGTAACGACGAACAGATAGGTAGTCTTCGGGCCGTTTTTGCACTACATAAGCGAGAGGAGTGACAATGAGCGATTGGGAAATACTCGATTTTAAGCCGCGTGCGCGAGGCATGGTCATAGGAGGAATTCCTTGGCTTGCTCGTATCGCGGATAAAGCGCGCGCAGTTAATGATGGACGAATCGGTGATTACGTATTCCCGTGAGCGGCTGATCAACGCTTCCTGGAGGAAGTGAAAATAACGGTTGGAGAATTCAAGGCGATGGTCGCATCGTCGACAAATGACGACGAGATGATCGAACTCGTGCAGGCGCACATGGCTAAAAACAGCTAGTAGATACTAGAAGGCTATACCATTTTTCCGAAGTTGTTTAGGCTGGTCGGCGCGTAGACCCAGGGGTATTAAACCTGAGAGAGAGCAGAGAATAATTTGAAACTGATTGTGCAGATCCCCTGCCTAAACGAGGAAGAGACATTGCCGGCGACCATCGGCGATATACCACGTGAAGTTCCCGGTATCGATATAGTAGAGGTCTTAGTTATAGACGATGGATCGACGGATCGCACGAGCGAAGTGGCGCGTGAATGTGGTGTAGATCACGTGCTACGTTTTCCTCAGAACAGAGGGCTAGGCCATGCATTCAAAGCGGGTTTTGATGCCTGCCTGCGTCTAGGGGCTGACATCATCATTAATACGGACGGGGATAACCAGTATTTCGGCGGTGATATCGACAAACTAGTGGCACCGATTATCGACGGGCGAGCCGATTTGGTTGTTGGCGATCGTCAGACCGGAGATATTGCCCACTTCTCTACCGTAAAACGCCATCTGCAAAGCGTTGGAAGTCGCGTCATTAGTCGCCTCGCCGATTTGTCCATTCCAGACGTGGCCAGCGGTTTTCGCGCGTTTAGTCGCGATGTGGCGATGCAGTTGTCGACTTTCACCGATTTCGATCATACGGCCGAACACGTAATCGAATCTGGTCAGAAGCGCCTTTCCGTCGTGTCGGTGCCCATCCGCACTAATCCCAAACTGCGCGAATCTCGCCTGTTTTCCAACATAGGAGAGTTTGTCTTTCGCTCGGGATCAATCAGCTTGCGTGCCTACGCTAGATATAAGGCGCTGAAGATCTTCGCTCTATTTGGATCTTTCACCTTTGTGCTCGGTTTCCTGTTAGGGATACGTTTTCTCTACTTCTTCTTCTTTACGGAACACGGTATGTTGCACGTGCAGTCGCTTATTCTGGCAGCTATTCTGTTGCTGGCTGGGTTCCAGATGTTTCTCACCGGCGTCATGGCGGACCTTATCGCGACTAACCGATCTCTACTGGAGGAGATTTTGTACCGCGTGCGCCGCGTAGAATTAGGAGATCGCGATATCGAAAGCGATGCAGAATAGCACGGCGTATCATGCAGAGACCTCGATGAAAAAGCCATGCGCACTGCACCGCTGCGCATGGCTTTTTCGGATTTATAGCGGTTGTTTCTGTGAACAATTAACTGTATTTATGACTAAATAATTATTTTCTATAATAAAAGTTATAAGGAAGCAGTATGAGAAAAGCGCGAGTATTTATCGATGGTCAGGAAGGTACGACAGGGCTTAGAATTCGACAGATGCTATACGGGCGCGACGATGTTGACGTGGTGCTAATTCCCGAAGCGGATCGCAAAAACGCTGCAGCGCGTGCCGAGCATCTTAACCAAGTAGACTTGGCTATTTTGTGTCTGCCAGACGATGCTGCCGCCGAGGCGCTTAAACTAATAGAAAATCCCGACACGCGCGTCATTGATACGAGCACAGCGCGTCGCGTCAACGCCCAATGGGTGTATGGCCTGCCTGAGATCGGCTCCAACCATCGGGATGCTATTAGGAGCGCGCCTAGAGTTGCGAACTGCGGGTGCTATCCAGTTAGCTTTATTCTTGCAGTACGCCCACTTATAGAAGCGGGTGTACTGTGTCGTGATGCCCCGCTGACTATCAATGCCGTCTCAGGGTATTCGGGTGGAGGGCGCAAGATGATTGAGGCTTACGAAGCGACTGCTACCGCCACACGCGAAGGCGATGCACGTTTACCTTTTAGCCTGTATGGGCTTTCGGGAGAGCACAAGCACGTGGCCGAAATGTGGAAGTTTAGTCTGGCTGATCGGGCTCCGCTCTTCACGCCATCGGTTGTGCATGCGTTTTGTGGTATGATCGTTAGCATACCTATTCCATCGGCCCATTTTACCCACACTGGCGTTGATATGGCCGATGTCTATGCGATATGGAGTGCAAAGTATAGAGACGCGCCGATGGTGCAACTGATTGACCCCGACCGGAGCGACCAGGAACTGCGCGGATCTTTTTTAGACTTGGATAAACTCAGCTACGGCAACTACGTCGAGCTGTCTGTGTGGGGAGACGAGCGGGGCTTGGTTTTTGTGGGGCGCCTCGACAATCTGGGTAAAGGTGCTTCGGGCAATGCCGTTCAGTGCCTCAATTTGATGCTGGGTTTTGATGAGACCGCTGGTTTGCTCTAATGCTCGTAGATACGCACTGCCATTTGGATCAGTTCGATGATGCCGAGGCGGTTATAAAAGCAGCGTCCGAACGGGGCGTAACGCGCTTAGTTGTCGTATCTGAAGATCCTGAATCTATGTTGCGTGTGCTAGAGTTGAAGCAGCAGCATCCCACGACCGTGCTTGCGGGATTGGGCTTACACCCAGTGTGGGTAGTACAGAATTCCGATACTGTTCATGGCGCGCTCGAGCGACTCGAAGAGATCCTACCTCAAGCCGATGAACTGGGCGAGGTTGGGCTCGATCATAAATGGGCAACAGAACGCGTAGATCAGTTGTTGCAGGAAGAGGTTCTAATACGTCAATTAGACCTGGCGGCTCGCTGTGCGAAACCGGTTAATCTGCATGCTCGACGCTGTCTGCGGCAAACCATGGAACGGGCCATTGCATTTCGTCGCAATACGGGTCTTAATGCGCAGATGCACTGGTTTACTCAATCGCGTAAGCTCGTCCGGATTTGCAATGACGAAGGGATCTATGTGTCGGTTGGTCCAACCGTGCTAAACGATGAGCAAACGCAGCGAGTGGCGCTTGAGATTTCCGATGAATTGCTGCTGCTGGAGACTGATGCGCCCATCGCAATCGGCGGTCGTCTAGGGCATCCGCTGCGCGTGCGCGAAGTTGCTGAGTGTATGGCGCGCTTGCGCGGCCACGAAGTCGAAGAGATGGCTGCGTTATGCGCACAGAATTTTGCCCGTTTTATCGCTCCGTGTTCAACTTGACAATTGATAGTGCCTGCTCTATTGTAGTGGGTCTTCAGAGGTTGGATTTATCGCCCGACACGTGCCTCGTACGCTCTCTTCTCTAAGCGTTTTTGAATGCGCATTGTTCGGCGGTTGTTGCGGTCCGTTTTCCTTAGTGCATTCAAACCAATCTACGCGCTGAGATTTCCGTTTTTTTACAGATGGGATGTTTTTTATGAAGACAATGTTGGTTACTGGAGGTTGCGGCTTTATTGGCAGTAACTTTGTCCAGTATGTGTTGGAAAAATACCCTGATTATTGCATCGTAAATCTTGATAAGCTCACTTATGCGGGAAACCTCGCTAACCTGATAGGGGTTGAAGAAGATCCGCGTTATCGTTTTGTCGAAGGCGATATATGCGATGCGCAGGTGGTCGAACCTCTAATACGAGAAGTCGATTACGTGGTCAATTTTGCGGCTGAGACCCACGTTGACCGCTCGATTATGGGAGGAGCAGAATTCGTACAGACTAATATTAATGGTACTCACACGTTACTCGACTGCGCGTGTTTGCACGGTGTTGAACGTTTTTTACAGGTGAGCACAGACGAAGTCTATGGGAGTATAGACGAGGGCGAATGGACAGAGGAATGGCCTCTTGAGCCGAGAAGTCCCTATTCGGCGAGTAAGGCCAGTGCTGAATTCCTCGTGCGGTCTTTTCAAATTACGCATGAACTGCCGACGCTGATTACGCGCTGCTCCAACAATATTGGTCCCTACCAATACCCAGAAAAGCGCGTCCCGCTGTTTGTGACCAATGCAATTGACGACTTACCACTGCCCGTTTATGGAGACGGATCGCAGGTGCGTGATCATCTCTATGTTGAAGATCACTGCACCGCCATTGATCTAGTGTTACACACAGGTCACATTGGCGAGGCGTATAATGTGGGAGGGGACAATGATGCAACGGGTATTGATGTGGTAAAGACCATTTTGGATATGCTGGGGAAACCGGAGAGCCTCATCCAGTATGTGATGGATAGGAAAGGGCATGATTTGCGCTATGCGCTAGATTCGAGCAAGCTCAAGGAATTGGGGTGGAAGCCACAGTCCAACTACGAGGAAGCGATGCAGCGCACCGTAGATTGGTATGTGCAGAACGAATCATGGTGGCGCAGTATAAAGAGCGGTGAAGATTTCCGCACCTACTACGCTCGCAACTACGGTAAGCGATAATATAGGAGAAATGATGAGAATGCGGATCATAGTAATCGTCTTGTTAATGGCGTTTGCCGGGTTGGGGTTTGCGCTCCCAAGCTGGGCACAAAATCCAGACGAATTGCAGTCCTTAGTCGATGACAGTGCTGAGGAAGAAGAAGAGTTAAATAATATTCCCGGGGCGAACATTCCTGGGCTCGATAACGATGTCGTGTCAGGAAAGTTGCGCATGCCCTCAGGTGAAGAAGTAGAGCGTTTACGCATCAGTCAGGACCGTGACATCAACCCGGAAGAGTACCTCGTTGGTCCTGGGGACGTGCTACAACTTTACATATGGGGTGAGTTTGATCTGTCATACATGCTCCAGGTAGATCCAGAGGGCAATATTCTCATTCCTACAGTGGGGTCTTTTCACGTTTCAGAAATGACGTTGGCTGATGCTAAACGGTTGGTATATGAAGCCGCACAAAAGAAATATCCCGGTGTGGAGATAACAATTTCACTGGCCAGTATGCGCCTTTTTACAGCGTATATTACGGGCGCGGTGCTGGGTGAAGGAGGTTTTACCATTCACCCGGCTACCCGTTTATCTGACTTTGTTGAGCGCGCGGGAGGCTTTCTCGACGAACTGCGTGGTTCATCCATTCAAGAAGAGGTCGATGGGCGCAAAGTGACCCGCGTGCGGCGTATCCAAAACCGCCCCGCGTCGCGTCGTGCAATTCAGATAACCCATCGTGATGGAAGCAAAGAGTCGGTGGATTATGATATGTTTCTCGCGACTGGGCATCTGGAACACAACCCATACATCCGTATGGGAGACCGATTACACGTAGGGTTCAGAAAAAAATCACTTTACCTCTTTGGCGCCGTCAATCAAGAAGGGAAGTATGAATTTCGCGAGGGCGATACGATCGGGCATCTAATCACGTTGGCAAAGGGAGCCCGCGTCGATGCGCCGATTCAACGCGTTGAGCTATGGCGCTTCGATCCGGGCACGGAGATTTCGCGAAAAATAGTCTTAGGAGATAACGATGTAACGGGGCAGGAGTTTTTACTAGATGATATTTCTGATACGCCTTTGCAACCCAACGATATGGTTTTTATTCGCGCGCGCTCACTGTGGCAGCAGATGCCGACCGTGTTGGTTTACGGCGAAGTCGAATATCGCGGACGTTACCGCATTGTCGAGGGGCAAACGCGCGTGCGCGACATTATCGATGGACCTGCGGGCGGCCTCACCGAAAGGGCATCACTAATTGCTTCTAAAGTAATTCGCTCGAAGTTGCGCAAGCAGGTCGATCCCGAATTGGATCGACTTCGCAAACTGTCTTCCGTAAGTGGTTTGGCAGATATGACGGCGGAAGACAAGGCGTATCTAAAGACCAAAGCCCGAGAAGACAAAGCTCGAGCTGCCATAGATTTTGAGCGTCTCTATATGAAAAACGACGCTTCGCAGAACATCTTTTTAGAAAGTGGAGACGTCATTTTTATTCCAACTGCTAGGCGCACGATTAGCACGAGCGGTCAGGTAGAAAAGCCAGGATTGATCGACCATGAGGTTGGACTTACAGTGGAGTATTACTTAAAGCAGGCTGGTGGTTATGCGTATGATGCAGATAGAGATGGTGCGCGTTTGATTCGTGCTCGCACGGGCCTGCGCGAAGAGTTAAGAAACGATTTGCTTGTCGAAGCAGGTGACGAGATTTGGGTTCCGCAAAAAGAGCGCGTCAATATCTGGGAGTTCACCCAGTCGACTATGCGTACGGTTGCTGAGACGCTTACGCTCTTAATCCTTATTCGGTCTATATGATATCATTTGTGCAAAGGAGCCACTAAGTCCATGGAAAAAAAAGAGGTCGATATTCTCGATCTATTCTCCGCGCTCCATGCTGCTCGGGGGCTGATTGTCGGCGGCACGCTCTTGGTGTGCGTGCTGGCTGGTGCGCTGAGTTTCTTAGTTCCCAAAGAGTACGAGGCCACGGCTCAACTGCTACCTCCCAAAGAGCAAAAGCAGGGTTTTGGGTTTTCTGATCTTCTTTCAGCGCTGCCGATTCCTACACTGCGCTTGGGCGAAAAGGGAACGCCGGCCGACATTTTTATCGCTACGCTCAAGAGTATGCATACGCGCCGCAGTATGGTTCATACTTTTGCCCTCAAGGAACGTTATGGGGTAGAAACGATGACTGATGCGGTAGAAATGCTAGCGGAAAAAACGGTAATTGATAAAAGCGAAGAGGGCACGATTGTTATTTCTGTGCTTGATCGCGATCCTCAGATGGCTGCTCAAATGGCAAACCATTACACGGTGATTCTCGATAGCACGAACAAGGCTATCGGGCAGACATCGGCCAGAGAGCGCATGGGCTTTATTCAGGTTTTGCGCATTGAGGGTGAAGCGCGTCTCGATTCGGTCATGGGCAATTTGCAGGAATTTCAGTCAGAGCACAATGCGATTTCTATTGAAGATCAGGCGCGCGCCGTTATTGGTGCTGCAGCGGCCATGCAGACGGACGCCATGGAACTGGAGATTATGCGCCAGGGTATGATTGCTTCGGGACTAGACGAATCACACGATAGGATTAAAAAGCTAGAGCGTGAGATTTTCCTGCGCCAGGATGCTATGACGTTCCTGCGCGACGGTTTAAACGCCGACAGTCGTGGTATGATGCGAGGACCTCAGACGTTGGAGATGGAAGAAAACCTGTTTTTACCGCTGCGCGATATCCCCAAAGTAGCTCAGGACTACGCCATTCTTGAAAAGGATGTGTTGGTCCAAAAGGCGCTGATGCAGTTGTTGCTGCAACAGGAAGCCGAGTCGCTTATTGAGTCCCGCAATAATACGGCAACGGTTCAGGTGCTGGATCCGGCGATCCCGCCCGAGATAAAAGCGCGTCCGCAGCGTGTCCTTATTGTGTTTATTGCAGGCGTACTTAGTCTCTTCGCTTCGATTTCGTACACCTTGGGCGCTGTTTACGTGCGAAACCTGCGTCAACGCTGGCTGTCTGAGCGCGCGGAGTTGTAATCTAGTGGAGATCCAAGTGCGCGTTGTGCGCAAGACGCAGAATGCATTACCCGAGTATGAGACCAGTCAGAGTGCGGGTATGGATCTGCGCGCAGATTTAGAAGAAACGGTTTTGCTTGACCCAGGCGGGCGGACTCTTATTCCAACTGGTCTTTATATAGAAATTCCAGCCGGCTACGAAGCGCAGGTACGCCCGCGCAGCGGTTTGGCTCTGAAGCGAGGTCTGACAGTGCTCAACGCGCCCGGTACGATAGATTCAGATTATCGAGGTGAGTTGGGTGTTATCCTCGTCAACCTTTCTCAGGAAGTCCAAACTGTTGAACCTGGCGAGCGTATTGCTCAGCTGCTTTTTGCACCCGTGACGCGCGGTCAGTTGGTCGAGGTTGATATACTGAGTGAGACCGAACGCGGTCGCGGAGGGTTTGGCTCAACTGGCGTAAAGTAGCTGGGAAGAAATGCTGTCTCGAACAATACGTACAAAAGAAAACGGAGTCGACAGCCTAGCGTGCTATCGACTCCGTTTGTTTAATTACTTTCATGATGCAATCTTCACCTAAGTCCATGTTGCGGCTCGCTCTCCGACATGCCAAATTACTTTTTTAGGGCTTCGAACTATTGCAGTTTATCGTATACTACTACACATCTGCATAGCTTTATAGGAGAGAAGCCGCTCTGTGATTATGCTATGCGTAAGTTGGTAGAGTTAGCCGCCCGCCAGGGCAGGCAGGAAATGCACTTCGCTGGAGTTGCTCACGCGAGTGCGCAGGCCGGAAGTAACGACTTCGCCATCTACGGCTACGGCGATTTCTGGGCGGATCTGATCCTGTTCGTTACATATGCGCGCTTTAAAGCCCGGGTAATGCGCGTCGAGATAGTCAACCACCTGTCTAACGGTCTGACCGTTCGTTGGAATCTGTCCCTGGCCATCGGTCAGATTTTGCATGAGTGGGGGAATCCAAGCAATAGGCATAACCGTCGGCTCTTCCGCTTTGTGCTTAGGTACTGCTGTGCGCTTTGCTATGCGGTCTGCATGTCCTGTGCTGTGTCGAGCACGGCGCGCACGATTTTGTCGTAGCCCGTGCAGCGACATAGATTGCCTGCCAACCAGTGGCGTACTTCGTGTTCGCTTGGATTCGGATTGTGATCCAGTAGAGCTTTGGCCGCCACGAGGAAACCGGGAGTGCAAATGCCGCACTGCAGAGCTGCGTGTTCTAAAAATTTCTGTTGTATCGGATGCAATCCTTCGGGTGAGGCCAGTCCTTCAACCGTGGCGATTTCTTTGCCATCGGCCTCTAGGGCCAAGACGAGACAAGAGTTGGCTAAGACGCCATCAATCTGCACGGAACAAGCTCCGCAGTTCCCATCGCCGCACCCCTCTTTTGTACCGGTGAAGCCCAGTGTTTCTCTTAGGGTTTCCAGTAAGCTTTGACGCGGTTCGCAGAGAAATTCTGTATCTTCGCCGTTTAATTTTGTCTGAACGTGTATTTTGCTCATGATAAGCTCCGTTAGCGTGGTGTCACTACTTGTATCATCGCGGGCAAATCAACCGGCGGCTTCTTGAATGGCATTGGCGACAAAATGTCCCTTTGCTCGTGCTATGGCGCCCTCTATAGTGCGCCTAACAAGTACCCCTACTAGATGTGTGCGGAATTCGGCCGGGCCGCGCATGTCAGAGATGGGACGGGCGACGCTTTGGGCGGCCTCACCGGCTGCAGCTATGGCTTCGTCACTCACGGTTTGCCCGACGAGTGCTTCGCTTGCAGCACTGGCAAAGATCGGCGTCGGTCCTACCGAAGCTAAGGCGATACGCGCCTTTTTAAACTCTGTGCCTCGATTGGCCAATTCGACCCATGACCCGACCCCGACAACGGCGATGTCCATTTCGTTGCGAGGGATAAAGCGCTGGTAGTGGCCCCCTTGATTTTTCTTGTTGGCGGGAATCTGCAAAGACACCAACAACTCGCCTTGGTTGAGGGCATTTTTACCGGGTGCTAAGCAGAAATCTTCAACCGGCATGCTTCGTTTGCCCTCGGGTCCTACGATATGACACATCGCTGAATGAGCGATGAGACTGGGCGTGGTGTCGGCGCTGGGAGAGGCGTTGCACAAATTGCCGCCCAGCGTGGCGCGTCCCTGAATTTGGATGCCGCCTATTATGGATGCCGAATCGATCAAACCAGGGTAGCGATCGACGACTTCAGCGTCATTGTAGATGCGCCAGCAGGGCACACCGGCTCCAATGACGAGACCTTTTCGCTTGCCAAAAGAGAGTTCATTTAGTTCGGGAACATTCTTTATATCGATTACGCGTTCGGTCTCAAAGCGCTTGCTACGAAGTTGTACGATGAGATCTGTTCCCCCAGCTAGTATTCGGGAATCTCCATCATTTTCAGCTAGCAGAGACACGGTTTCACGGAGTGTTTTTGGTGCGCAGTATTCGAAGTCCTTCAAGGGAAATCCTCCTCATAAAGGGTCACGAACATATCATTCATATTACTCATTTCTATCCGGGCATAAGTATGGTGAGACTGCGGTTTTGTGTCAAGGTGAACGCTTGCCGACGTTGAAAAGCTTCGTATTATAGTTTCGATCTCAAAGGCTGAGTTACCGGAGCAAATTCTTATACGTGTTTTGCGAGCAGATGCACGCCTTGAGTATGGGATATGCTTAAAGAGAAACGGGTGCATTACTAGTGCAGCAAAAGGAGCGAGTTTCGGGCGAAGACCGACAGAACCGAGTAGACGAGTTTATTGCCGAGCCGCGTAAGGCTGTTTGGAAGTTGGCAATGCCCGTTATGTTGGGAATGGCTGTTCAGACAGCCTATAGCTTTACGGATATGATTTTCGTCGGAATGCTGGGCAGCGATGCCGTTGCGGCGCTCACATTCAATATGCCGCTGGGACTCCTATCCATTGGCGTTACGTTTGGATTAGGCGTAGGGGCAACAAGTGCTATTGCCCGTTTGCTCGGAGCTAAAGACAAGGTTGGAGCTGATAACGCAGCCAGTCATGCCCTGCTAGTCGGTGCATTGATCGGTCTGTTTATTCCCGCTTTGGGTTTGATTTTTCGCAAAGAACTCTTCGAAGCACTAGGGGTTCCTCTCAACGTTCTGCAGAGTGCACTCCTGTACTTCAGTATAATTGCCCCTAGCTTTGTTTTTTCTAACCTCAACGTGCAGTTCCGCTCTATCCTCACTGGAGAAGGCGACACGCGCACGCCCATTGCATTTCAAATAGGGGGGACGCTACTGAATTTGGTGCTCGATCCGCTCCTGATCTTTACTGCAGGTTGGGGCATTGCCGGGGCGGCTTGGGCGACGTTGATTAGTCAAGCCGCAGTGTTCATCGTCTTCATCCACCACTTCTTTGTGCGCAAAGAGACCTATTTAAAGCCTCCCATACGCGCTTTCATCTTTGCTTGGAGAGTGGTGCGGAGCATCTTACAGATTGGTTTTCCCGCATCAATTTCTATGGTCGTTATGTCGATGGGAGGGATGTTTTTTAATCGCTTGATCTCCACCTTTGGATCAGATGCTGTTGCTGCCTACGGAATTGGAGGTCGCCTCGACGCCGTTTATTTTTTGCCGACTTTTGCCTTGGCATCGAGTATGGTGACGTTGACGGGCATGTTTCTGGGAGCTGGCCGGATTGATTTGATTCGAGAAACGGTCAACTACGTATATATGCGCGGTCAGTTTATGGCGCTGGGATTTGGAGTGCTTTTTTATGGTCTTTCACCCTACGTTTACGCGATTTTTACCGATGATTCTGCAATTATTGCTATGGCGGTGAGCTATATACGCACGATGGTATTTGCTTTTCCTTTCATTACAGTCGGGGTTGTCAGCGGACGAATCTTTCAAGGGTTGGGCGAGGGCATACCGAGTTTGTTGCTGACGGCCATGCGCGTAGTGTTGGTCAGCGGAGCACTTGCATTCCTCTTTGTGCGCGTTCTGTCGATGGGGCTAGAATCCGTGTGGTGGGCGCTTGCATTAGGTGCGGCGATTACATCAACGATTTCTTTTGTGTGGTTGCGTTGGCAGATAGGACGCTTGGAAAGTTGCGCATAGCTTGCATAGTGGTCTGCGGTTACAAGCCGTTTTTTTACGCAAGAAAGCCGGTGCGCACCGGCTTTCTTGCGTGCTGTACTAAATGACTGTTTTTAACCGGCGGCTTCGGCTGACAATTCGCTCTCGACGAGACGACTGGCAAATGCTTGCGCTCTTTCCAATATGATGGCGCCAATCGGTACGCCAACCAAAATAATGACGGTGGCAAAAATAATTCCGAACGCTAGGCTGACAGCCATGGGAATGAGAAACTGCGCCTGGACGCTTTTTTCCATGATCATGGGCAATAGGCCGAAAAAAGTCGTCAACGAAGTGAGAAGAATAGGCCGAAAACGCTGTGATCCAGCCTCTAACAAGGCCGTTTCACTATCTACGCCCTTTTTGCGCAGCTGATTGTAAAAAGATAGTAGTACTAGTGAGTCATTTACTACGACACCTGACAGAGCGATGATCCCAAACAGGCTCAGCATTGCCAGATCAATACCCATGAAGAAGTGGCCCCATACGGCACCGATAACTCCGAAGGGTATGGCACTCATAATGATGAAGGGCTGTAGGTAGGATTTGAACGGTATGGCCAAGAGCACATAGATGGCAAATAGGGCGATCGTGAAATTAAAAAACATGCTTCGTAAGGAATCACTGCGTTCGCGTTGTTCACCGCCAAAACTATAGCGCAGTCCGGCGTAGTCATTTGCTAACGCAGGTAAGAAACGCGCCGCTAGGTCAGCATTAATCTCATCCGCGTTAGCTGCCTTTTCATCTACGCTGGCGCTTACTGTAACGACACGCTGGCCGTCGGTGCGCTGGATAGTAGAAAAGCCGTGCCCAACGTTGACGTTGGCGACTTCGTCAAATGGAACCTCGGCCCCGGCAGGTGTACGAACGCGCATGGCGCGCACGTCTCCCATGGTGCGACGTTCGTCCTGTGGATATCGGACCATTACGCGCACATCGTCGGAACCACGCTGGAAGCGCAATACTTGGTCGCCGAAAAAGCCTTGGCGAACTTGGCGTGCCAAATCGGCTAAGGTGATGCCCAGCGTTCGTGCTTGGGGTTTAAGCTGGAGTTTCATCTCTAACTTTCCCTCCTCAAAACTGTCTTGGATATCGCCGGTGCCCGCATATTGAGCGATTTGTTCCTTGAGGCGGTCTACCGCTAGAGGCAACTGCTCAAATTGATCTGAGGCAAGTTCAATTTCAATGGCGTTGCCCGCCGAGAATAACGAAGAGGAGAAGATAATGGATTCCGGGCCCGGTACTTCGCCTACGAGTTGCCGGAGGCGCGTTTCTATTTCGGTGATACCCAAGTTGCGCTTTTCGGCCGGTTTGAGCTCAATGGTAACCTCGCCCAAGTGGCCGCGTCCACTCGCTCCTCTCGTCGCCGTAATAGAGATTCGTCGGCCCATGGGTTGGTCGCCAATAGAAGTGAATACGTTGCGATATATCGAATCGTATTCGCCGCTCTCTCGATCAATCTCTTCCCGCAATTCCAGGGCCTTTTCTTCAATTAGCTCTACGATTTTGGTGGTTTGGTCAACCGTCGTACCCTGAGGCATATTCACAGAGACGGTGAGCCAATCCGATTCAAT
This sequence comes from uncultured bacterium, assembly GCA_964011675.1. GTDB lineage: Bacteria > Latescibacterota > UBA2968 > UBA8231 > UBA8231. The sequence goes on along the minus strand of CAXGPR010000014.1, from coordinate 20,539 downwards.
TTTTGGCATAAACACAAATTTAACGTGGCCGCCGGCCACCAATCCGATGGTGAACATCATCAGGGAAATTGCCAGTGCTGTGCTCGAAATAGGATTGGTTAACGCTATGCGCAGTGTTGGCTGATAGATTGATTTGATGAAGCGTTTCAGTCCGCGATCAAAAGATTTGGCGATGCTGCTGTGGAATGCGAGCGGTCGGCTAAAGAATCGACCAAATGTGCGGCTCACAATGCCATTGCTCTTCGCGGAAAGGTGGGCTGGCAGGATAAAGAGGCTCTCGATAAGAGAAAGTAGGAGAACTGAAATTACAATAACGGGTATGATGGACATGAATTTGCCCATCATACCATCGATAAAAAATAGAGGCATAAAGGCGGCGACCGAAGTCATGATGGAAAAAATCACGGGTGTGCCAACTTCTACCGCCCCGTCGATCGCTGCACGTAGAAAGTTTTTTCCCTTCTCGCGGTGCGCATAAACGTTTTCACCGACGATTATCGCATCGTCTACTACGATTCCTAGTGCGATGATAAAGGCGAAGAGCGAGAGCATATTGATCGACGCGTCAAACGGTTCCATGAGTAAGAACGCGCCGAGAAAAGAGATGGGAATTCCCATCATTACCCAAAATGCCAGCTTTAAATCGAGGAAAAAGCTCAAGCATATAAAGACCAAAACCAGTCCCAAGCGCGCATTGCTAATGAGCAGGTCCATGCGGCCGCGCAATATACGCGCATCATCGCGCGCATGGTCAATTGATATTCCTTTGGGTAGAATAGATCGCTTTTCCTCTACGTATTCATGGACGTAGGCAGAAATATCGAGTGCGTTCTGGTCACCCGTGCGATACACCTGAACTACGGCTGCGGGTTGGCCGTTAAATCGGGATACTAAATCGTTGTCTTCAAAGCCGTCGCGTATGGCGGCGATATCACCCAGTGTTAGAGAGGTGCCGTCAGGACGGGTAAGTACGACGACTTCTTCGTACTCACGTCCGCTGCGCATGAGGCCTTGGGTGCGCAAGAGGATTTCTCCGTCTTCGCTTTCCACGCTGCCTGCCGGTAGATCTATACTCGTGCGGCGCACGGCGGCGGTTAGCTGGTCAAAGGTCAGTCCGTAGCGCCGCAGTGTTTCCTCGGATACTTCAATAGAAATCTCGTCCATGCGCACGCCGCTCAGTTCGACCTGAGATATGACGCCGCTGTTGCGCAGGTCGTCACGCACGCGCTCGGCTGCTATTTTTAGCGCCTTTTCACTGACGTCTCCATACAGGACCACATCGATGACCTGTGAACGCCGCGTCAGCTCTTTTATAACGGGTTTTTCCGTCTCTGTGGGAAAGGTGTCGATACGGTCGACTTCATTTTTTATATCGTCGAGCATCTGGGTCATGCCGATGCTGCGTTCCATCTCAACGCTTACTACTCCCATGCCTTCAGCGGCCGTTGAGCGTACTCGTCGCACGCCTTCTAATCCTCGCACGCGCTCTTCAATGCGCTTGCAGACAGCTTCCTCTACCTCAGTGGGTGCTGCGCCTCGATAGGGGACTTGCACCTGTATTTGGTCGAGTGACATCTCGGGAAATGTTTCCTTCTTTGTCTGCATCATAGAGAACAAGCCGCTGAGCATGATAAAGCCCATCAAGAGATTGGCGGCGACGTGGTTTTTAGCCATCCAGCTCACGGGTGCTTTCAAGATCCTGCCTCCTTTTGGACGTCGCTAATACGTACTTTCATGCCGTTAGTAACGCCGCTTATTTGCGATGTTATAATGTGCTCGCCCTCATTCAAATCAACCCGTGCTAGCACGTTGTTTTGGAGGCGTCTCAGTACGTTGGCTGGGCGTATATTGAGAATTCCATCTGCCGCTACGGTCCACACGACATCATCTTGGCGCAGCGCGGCGCGTGGGACGATGCGCACGTTGTCAACGTGTCGCCCCGTAATGGCTACGTTGACGAACATGCCAACCGTTAGTGGAGGCGAACCTTCAGACAACGCGGCGTAGGGGTCATCTACCTCGACTACTAAGCGGACCATGCGACTTTGCGGATCTAGTTCACCTTCGGTGCGTACCACGCGTCCGTTCCATTCGTGCTCCATTCCGGCAAACGTTCCCCGTACGCGGGTTGTTGCGCCGCGCCGTGCATAGTGGAAGAGTGCGTTAGGATCTTCGTTACGGCCGTTGTTGATGCGCTGTGTTCCCCACTCATCTGCTTCCGTATCAACGGGTGCGGGTAGGGTAAACCAAGCGAGGTCTTCATCGGGTACTGGAACGACGATTTCCGCTTTTTCTATGCTATAGAGTTGGGCGATGGGTTGACCTGCATTGACGTGCTGGCCTACGTCTACCTGACTCGTGCGCACGCGCCCGCTAAAGGGCGCCTTTAACTGGGTTCGTTCCAGGCGCAATGCGACCTCTTCTAAGCGGGCCTGTGCTGCCGTTAAGTTGGCCTCTGCCGCGCGAAGCTGCGGGAGGCGCAGAACTAAGTCGGAAGGCGTGATATCGCCGCCGCGCATACGCTGCCACTCCTGTTGCGCCACGTCCGATTCTTGCTGTGCGATATCGCGATGATAGTGCGCCTGTTCGACCTGAGCGCGTGCCTGCCGGAGGGCTAGTTCGTAATCGCGGGGATCAATTCGAAAAAGCACGTCCCCTTTGGTAAAGGCTCCGCCAGATTTTAACGCCTGGTCTTTCCATACGACCACGCCAGACACCTGTGGCACTAGGTTGATCTGTGCATCAGGCCGTACTGTTCCCTGACCTTCTACGATTACCTGCACGCGCTGTGCGGGGGCTTCTATAACCTCTACGAGGGGTCCTAAGTTAGGACGGGCAACGCGTTCCGGTTCGGTTTGCATCGATTTGAGCAGGAAAAATGTGGCTGCTCCTGCAGCGAGTATGAGTATGGGTAGAATAGTTTTTAACACACTTTTCATCGGGTATTCTCCGCAGGTTGTAAAGAGAGCGGTATGCTGCTGAAGTCTCCGCCCAATGCCAAGTGAAGATCAATGCGTGCATCGAGACGCAGTCGGCGCACGGAGAGTAGTCTGCTTTCGGCGTCAAAAGCGCGACGCTGTGCATCAAGCAGGGTAATCAAATCGGAAAGTCCTTTGGCATAGCGATCTTCGGCTAGGGTGCGCGCTGCCTGTGCTTCTAAAGTAGCCGTCTCTAAGGCTTCTTCTCGTCGAGAGAGGAGCTCGGTGGTCTTGAGTGATTGTTCTACCTCGGCGTAGGCTAATAAGACGCTCTGAGCATAGGTTGCCAACGAAGCGTCGACGCCGCTCTTTGCTAAGTCGACGCCTGCGCTTAGACGATCGCCTTGAAGTAGCGGCTGACTCAGATTGGTAAGCAGGTTCCACACAGAAAAATCGCCGTTGAGTAGGTTACTCAGTTCATTAGAAGATGTCCCCGTGGAAGCCGTCAAGCTGATGCGCGGCAGCAGTTTACGTCGTGCTTCCTGCAGGCGGTTGTCGGCTGCCATTAGCCGGCGTTCAGCTGCAATTAAATCTGGTCGCCGGCGCACTAAATCGGCTGGGAGGCTAGCCGGTATGGGAGAAGCAATGGACGGGAGTTGTTCGCCCGTTTCTATGCGTCCGCTCGGATAGCGACCCAGCAGTAGCTCAAGCTGGCGTTTACTGACATCCCACTGCTGGCGTCTTTGTTCAAGAGTCGCCTCGGCAGCTGCCAGATTAGAGCGCCCCAGGCGCAGTTCCAGAGAAGGGCTTAAACCGCGCTCGTACCGACTACCGATTTGCTCGTTTGAAACGCGGTAGTTGTCGGCTGTTGCTCTGGCTAGCTCAACCTGACGTTTGGCTTCAATTACGGCAAAATAGGCCCGTGCTGTCTGCGCTGCAATGGACAGCTGTGCGCCGTAGAGCTCGGCCCTGACTGCCTGGGCATCGGCTAATGCGGCTCGTGCTCCTGCTCGTAGGCTGCCCCACAAATCGAGTTCCCAACTCGAGTTCAGGTTGAATCCGTAGCTGTTTGTCGTGGTGCTCAAAACCTGTCCCTCGCTGTTGGGGATCGGAAAGCCGACAAAACTCTGTTTGCGTCTAGCGCCCGAACCGCTTGCGCTGATGCTGGGTTGGAGCAGGGCGCCGGCAATTCGGGCCTGTGCTTCTACCTGTGTTAGGCGTGCGGCGGTTACCTGCAGGTTGAAATTGCTGCGTAGTGCTTGATTCACTAGGGTATCTAAGCGGGCGTCTCCTAGTTGAGTCCACCAGTCGGCAATGGGCGGGTTATCAGCCGATGACCAATGCGATGGTATTTCTATATCGATATCGGGATATCGCACGGCGGGGGCAGACACACAGGCACCGAGCACGGCAAGTATTCCCAAGAACTTCCACTTCATGCTTTTCCTTAATTCAGTAGTATGAAGGTGGTGTAAAATATGTGTGAATTGGTGTATAGTTTAGACAATGTTTCAATTCAATTTATTCCGCACTTGGATACAGTGATTTGGGTTGGGTCGCGCTCATTCCGGCTGCGCTGAAAGAGATGAGATGCTGTAGGTTCACTTCTGAGTCTTCCATACTACACAAACCGTCTGATGCTAGGCTGAGCTCATCCCCTGCGCTCATTAAATGAGCCATGGAACCGACGACGAAAAATAAACGTCTCGCAACCTCGTGCTGTTCCAAATCAGGTAAGGTGCGCTGCAATGCTGGTATAAAGCGCTGAAGAATTTCGCGAAGTTCATTGAAAAAAAGCTTTTTCAGTTCGTCTGCGCGCGGTTCGGTATGTAGTCGGCCTAGTAGGGATATAATGTGTTTGGCGTCCTCGTTGTCGCGTGCATATAAATGGAGCGGAGGTGCCAAAAAGGCGTTGAGTATGGCATCAAGACTAGGGGAACCGTCTGCCTGCTTTTCAGCTATGTCGAGTAGACGCAACCGCTCGGCGTTAACTGGGGCGATGCGCCGTGCCAATATTTCTGAGAACAGAGCGTCTTTAGAACCGAAGTAGTAGTTTACTGAGGCGAGATTGGCTTCGGCCGCAGTGGTGATGGCGCGGAGTGAAGTTGCATCTATGCCTCGTTGAGCAAAGAGCCGTTCGGCTACGTCCAGTAGTCGATCACGAGTTGTGATTGACTGACTGTCTTCGGATGAAGCCGAAGAAGGAGTCTGATATTTCATGGTAGTAAATAATTCAAACGTTTGTTTTATTTTATGACATCTATTTTTATCTTACAAAAAGATAGCGCTTACTCTGGGAAATGAATGTATTTTATGGATGTCGGAAGTCAAACAAGACGTAGCACAGCTTTTTCTAAGCGTTTTCTACCTAGGAACAGAATGTCTGGTAGTGGGCTTCCCACGCATTGGGTCCGGGATCGGCGTCGAGCACGAAGAACGCGTAGGTCAAATCGAGGCATTGTCCCTGAGATATTTCCAGGTCGCCTTCCATAAGCAAGCCCGCACCAAGTAAATTCTTGCGAGTAAACCATTGCACTGGATGACGAGGATTGGTTGGATGGTCCATCATGGCCACACATCCGCCGCTGGCTCCGCGTGCCGCAACCCAGCGCGCGCGCTGTCTCATGATTGCCTCATGTCCGATACGGCCTTCGCTGTCGTAGTGAGAGGCTTCGGCGAAAGGTGGGCCCATGCGTAGTTCTAAACCGCTGTAGCGCGCCGCGCGGCTCGCGCCTAGTACGAGGCGTTTTGTCGCCGGTTGGATTTGCGTTGCGATACGCCAGCGTGTTCCTCCAGCCACGGATTCAATCCTGTATATGCGCTCTTCTGTGGCTAAGGTAGTGTCGTCGGTATCTAGCCAAGAAAGCGTTTCTGATATGGCAACGCCGTCGTCCACTGAGACCTGGGTAAAGGCATTGTGGTGTTGTATGCCATGGCTATTGTCCACGTGCTCGTACTGCTTTGTTTCGGGTATGTACCAAGGCCCGCCCCACAGGTTTGCGTCATTGGCGTGCACCCAGCCAAAATAGAGGCCCGTATGCCAGGTATGGTCGGCCGGGCGGTACTCCGTAACCAGTGTGCCAGAAGGAGTGTAGATCGGTGCGAAACAGGGCTTGGGGGAATCGGTGCGCGGTAGTTCTTCCTTCGCGCGATAGAGTGCGAGGGGTCTATCTTCTCCGTAGTGAACTTCAAACCCAAGTAGGTTTTTTCGTAGGGATAGTTCGCTCATTATAATCCGTTCGGTTGGTCGCAGCCTGCGCTGAAGTGGATACGCTTAGTAGCGAAGTCGCCTCTCAATACCTTTGCGCAGGACGTTGACCAGACGTTCGGCGCTGCGGCCATCCCACCCCGGCGGCACTGAATAGGCTGTACGCCGGTCTGCTAGTGCGGCGCGGGCTGCTTCAATGACCCGCTGTGGCTGGCAGCCTACCAACTGATTGCTACCCTGTTCTATCGTCACTGGGCGCTCGGTATTTTCCCTCAGCGTTAAACAGGGCACTTGCAGGGCTGTAGTTTCTTCGGCTATGCCGGCTGAATCTGTGAGTGCTAAGCGCGCATTTTCCTGTAGTTTTACAATATCAAAGTAGCCCTGTGGGCCAATTAGGTGCACGTTAGGTATGGTTTCCAGGACGCTCTGTAGTTCAAACTGCTCGATGCGATCCTTGGTGCGCGGATGCAGTTGGAAGACGATATCAACGTCCTTGCCTATTTCTGCGAATGCGCCGAGCAGTCCGGCTAGAGCTTGGGGGGCATCCACGTTGGACGGTCGGTGCATGGTTGCTAGAACGTATTCTTTCGGGTGCACGCCTATTTTGTCCAATATGTTCGATTGTTCCGCCTTTTGGCGAAAGCGGAACAGTGTGTCAATCATAACGTTGCCCACTTGATAGATACATTCGCTTGGTACGTTTTCGGCTCGCAGGTTGGCATCGGCATCGTCTGAGTATGTAAAAAGCAGATCGGCGAGGGCGTCTGTGACCAAGCGCGTACGTTCTTCGGGCATGCGTCGATCTCTGCTGCGTAGTCCGGCCTCGACGTGAGCCAACGGAATGTCGCGCTTACTGGCTGCTAGGGCACAGGAGTCGGTTGAGGTCACATCGCCAACTACTAGAACAAGGTCTGGCGTCTCGCGTTCGAGCACGGCGTCGAATTTGCTGATTATATCAGCTGTCTGCTGATTGGGATGATCGCGCACTACTTCGAGATGTATATCGGGCGGGGGAAGTTCCAACTCTTCAAAAAAGACTTCTGACATCTGGTAGTCATAGTGCTGTCCCGTGTGCACGAGTAGCGGATGGAAGTCCTTCGGGTGGAGACGGAGTTCGGCTAGGATTGGAGCCACTTTCATAAAATTGGGCCGGGCTCCTGCGACCACGATGATTTTTTTGCTCATAGTTCCCCTGTAAAGTAATTCGTACAATATAAGTTAGTTATACGGTACCGGCCAGAATACCAGTGTACGTTATGGCACCTTTAAAATCTCACAGTGTAGGGATGCGTAACTGTATAAAAAAACAATTGTCAAGGAATGGTTTTAATTTCTAACCTAAAAATATAAGACGTCCTTAAGTAACTGTTTTATTTTACTTTAATTATTTTTTTTCGGGCAAAAAAGCCTCTTTTTGTTTGATTGACAGTCCATTTTTGATTCTCTATGTTAAGATTCATTGGGTTTTCTTCTGTCTGCTTTAACTGCCCAATATGCGCCATTTCCCCTTGTTTATACGGCTGCTTTTTTGCAGCTTTCCGCGGCGTTGTATGATAAAAATACAAGCGCGCTCTTAACGGGTATTTCCTCAGGGTTGCTCACAGTATTCTATGGAGGTTCTGTATGGCTTCGGCTGGTTTCGTGCATCTGCATGGTCATAGTGAATACAGTCTGTTAGACGGCGGATGCCGCGTCCAACAGATGGCAGAAACTGCGGCCGAACTAGGTATGCCGGCCATGGCCGTTACCGATCACGGCAATCTGTTTGGTGTTATAGAACACTACAAGGCTTGTAAAGAGGTTGGGATTAAACCGATCATAGGCTGTGAAGTGTATGTCGCCATTGAGAGTCGGCATTTGCGCAAAGCTGCGCGCGGATTAGCCCATGCTTCTAATCACCTCGTGCTGTTGGCGAAGAATGCCACGGGCTATCGCAACCTGACTAAACTCGTCTCCAAGGGATACACCGAGGGCTATTATTACAACCCACGCGTGGACAAGGAGTTGCTGCGCGAATACAGCGAAGGGCTCGTTTGCCTTTCGGCCTGCGTCGCTGGTGAAGTGCCGCACATGATTCAGCGGGAAGGGGTTGCGGAAGCGGAAAAAGTGGCGCGCGAATTTATGGAAATCTTTGGAGATGACTACTACCTAGAAATCCAGCGCCACGGAATTGATATTGAAGGAAAGGTCAACGACGGCCTGCTGCGTTTGCATAAGAAACTGGGCGTGCCGCTTGTCGCGACCAATGATTTCCACTTTCTGAGTGCTGATGACCATGCAGCGCATGACGCGCTAATATGCATACAGACCGGAAAAAATATCGGCGACGAAAATCGCATGTGCTATCCCGAAGGCCTGTATATGAAGTCGCCCGACGAGATGTACAAGCTGTTTGATGATTTACCTGATGCGACGGAGCGCACGTTAGAGATTGCCGAAAAATGTGACGTCGAACTAGAGTTTGGCACGATGCATATGCCGGAGTTTCCCATACCGCAGGGACATGATAGCAGCGAAGGATATTTGGTCAATTTAGCCAAAGAGGGTCTGGGAAAGCGCTACAAAACTATAGATTTAGAGGTTCAAGAGCGGCTCGAATACGAGTTAGAAGTCATAACTAAAATGGGCTTTTCTGGCTATTTCCTCATCGTATGGGACTTCGTTAATTATGCGCGCGAGAGCGGAATTTCCGTCGGTCCAGGACGCGGTTCAGCAGCCGGCAGTCTGGTCTCATACTGTTTGGGTATTACCGATACTGATCCTATAAAGTATGATTTGCTCTTTGAGCGTTTCCTCAACCCTGAACGAATCTCCATGCCGGATATCGATATCGACTTTGCTGATGTCGATCGCGACAAGGTGCTCAAGTATGTCGTTGATAAGTACGGTGAGAATAACGTTTCACAGGTCATCACTTTTGGAACGATGGGAGCCAAAGCAGTCGTACGCGACGTCGGTCGCGTGTTGGGTATGTCCTTTGGCGAGGTAGATCGCATTGCCAAACTCGTGCCGGCCGAACTGAAGATGACTATTGACAAGGCTGTCGACCGCGTTCCCGAGCTTCAGCAGATGGCCGAGTCGCGCGATGAAAAGGGTCAGTTGATCGACTATGCGCGTCGTTTAGAGGGGTTGGCTCGGCATGCTTCCGTGCACGCCTGTGCGGTGATTATTGCCCCTTCCGACTTAACGGATTACGTGCCTCTTTACCGGGCGCCTAAAGACGGCCGCGTTACAACCCAATTTGACGGACCCACCTGTGAAGAAGTGGGCCTACTTAAGATGGATTTTCTCGGCTTGAAAGAGCTCTCTCTGATGGACGAGGCGGCCCGTCTTATTCGTTTACATCAGCCAGACTTCGATCTCGACAAAATATCTTGGGAAGACCGTCCTACCTTCGAATTATTCGGCCGCGGCGAGACGATCGGCGTTTTTCAGTTTGAGTCCGGTGGCATGCGGGAGTACTTGAGCAAGCTCAAGCCTGACAATATCGAAGACATCATCGCCATGAATGCACTCTACCGGCCGGGCCCTATGGAGAATATTCCGACTTTTATTGGGCGCAAGCATGGCCAAATTGAGGTAGTATACGATCATCCGAAATTGGAGCCTATTCTCGAGGCGACCTACGGAATTATAGTATACCAAGAGCAGGTTATGCGCATCGCGCGCGACCTGGCTGGCTTTAGTATGGGACAGGCCGATATTCTTCGTAAAGCGATGGGTAAGAAAAAGCCCGAAGAAATGGCAAAGATGAAGAAAGACTTTGTCGGTGGCTGCGTAGAAAATGGCGTCGGAAAAAAAATCGCAGAGAAGCTCTTTGCGGATATTGAAGTGTTTGCCGGCTATGCCTTCAACAAATCCCATGCTGCTTGCTACTCGGAAGTGGCCTACAAGAATGCCTACCTCAAGGCGAACTATTCTAAGGAATACATGTCGGCTAGCCTCACTATGGATCGGAATAACACCGAGCGCATAACCATTCTACTAGATGACTGTCGTCGCATGGGTATTCCAGTTCTGCCGCCGGATGTCAACGAGAGCACGCTCTATTTTACGCCGACGGACGAGGGTATACGCTATGGAATGGCCGCCATAAAGAATGTGGGTGAGGGGGCTGTGCAGAGTATTGTAGACACTCGCGTGCAGGACGGGCCCTACAGAACGCTATTTGAATTTTGCGAGCGAATTGATCTCAAAGCTGTCAACCGGCGCGTTGTAGAGAGTCTGGTTGCCGCTGGAGCACTCGACGGTGTTGAGGGACATCGAGCGCAAAAGCTAGAGGCTCTTGACCTAGCGCTACGTGTAGCGCAAAAGGCACAGGAACAGCGCGAAAAGGGACAGATTAGTCTTTTCGGCGGAGGCGATGAGAGTGCTGGAACCGTGGAGTTAGAGGGACACGAGTTGCCAGTTGTTGAGGCGTGGAGCGAGCGCGAAATGTTAGCTAAAGAGCGCGAGCTCCTCGGTTTTTACGTATCGAGCCATCCTCTCAAAGCCTACGTGCGCGATCTGCGAAGTTTTTCCACCCCGCTACGCGAGATGGAAAACCAGCGCGATGGCTACTCTATGCGCGTCGGCGGTTTGGTCTCGCAGGTGCGTAAGCTCTATGACAAGCGAGGACAGGCTTTTGCCTTTGTCACGCTGGAAGACATGGGTGGAAAGGGAGACGTGGCCTTTTTCTCAGAGGCTTTTGCCAGCTTCGAGTCACTTCTCGAGGAGGATTCTGTTATTATGGTGGAGGGACGCGTATCCGAGCGCAATGGGCGTCTGAGCCTGCAGGCTGAGAAGGCCATGCCCCTTGATGGCATACGGGAAAAGATGACCAAGGCCGTCAATGTGCAATTGCTTTATGAAGAAGTTGACGATGAACTGCTTCAAAACCTGAAAGCACACTGTAGTCGCTATGAGGGGGACTGCGAACTTCTCTTACATCTGAAAAACGACGGTGAAAAAGATGTGGTTATCCGTTCGCGCACCGTGCGGGTCAACCCGTGCGATGAATTGCTACAGGGATTGGATGATATGCTTGGGAATGTGAGTGCTTCACTGACGGCGCAGATACAGCCGCCTGCGATCCAGGTGCGCGAAGAGCGCTGGCGTAACAGGGCTTAATCGGCCGGCGCGTTGACAGGGATAGGACGCATTCTATATTCCCAGTGCATTAGCTCAATCAACTCGTCGGGAGTGTATGAAATGCGCTTGTGGATGCGAAAGATTTTACTCTGTGGTCTGGTTTGGGCTGCAGTTTTGGGATGTGCTGGTGGAGAGCCCGAAGCGCTCAAGTTGGCTAAAAACGGACAAGGTGAAGTCGTTTTTCCACCGGCAGAATTTTACGAGATCGGCGACCACGAGGGCAAAGTGGTCGACCTGCGAGATTTTAAAGGGCGCGTAGTGTTGCTCAATTTCTGGGCGACTTGGTGCGGTCCGTGTCGCTATGAGATTCCTGACCTGGTTAAGATGCGCAGCGAGTATGGACCTGATCAGGTGGCTATTATTGGCGTCTCGCTAGATCAAGGTTCGGACGATCACGTACAGCCATTGTTAAGTAAGTTCATTGAACGCTATGATATTAACTACCTAGTAGTGCACGACGGTCGACACGATTTAGTGCGCCAGTTTGTACGGGGTGATTCGGGGTCTATGGGCATCCCTATGACGTTCGTTATCGACCGCGAAGGACGTATTTACAAAAGACACATCGGTGTCCCTAAAGACAGCAAGGGCAAAATAAATCCTCGAGCGGCGCTGAGTAAAGACATAAATGCACTGCTCTCTCGGTCATAGGCGCATAAAAACACACAAAAGAGGCGGATGCTGAACTGCGACAGCATCCGCCTCTTTTGTGTGTTTTTATGCTAGTGAATCGGCTTAGAAGTTAGAGTAGTAATCCTCTTCTAATATCGCTTTGCCGTGTCGCTTGACCAGCACTTCTTTAAATACCTGTATAGTGGTGTTTGTGCGCAAATGTTCAATCATGGCTTTTTTCGACATTACCATTAGCGTGCCGCTTACGTAATCGGGGAAGCGGCAAAAGCCCGATGTGATGGGTTCACCCGTTACGCAGCAGGTTTCTTCTGGCTCTAGTTCAATTTGCGAACCCGGGTCAAAAGAAAAGTCTGTTCCTTCTTCTTCTCCGCCTTCTTGGCGTGACGTTTTATTTGACATAGTAGTGCTCCTATAAAACTGCTGTAAGTTGATTCGACGATTAAATATAGCTAGTCGACTATAGGTCGCAAGGATCAGAAGGGTAGGTCGTCAAAGCGCGTGAGCACGTCGGGGCCGTCAGCCGTCACAGCTACGGTGTGTTCAAACTGAGCAGACAGCTTTCCGTCGGCCGTCACAGCGGTCCAATCGTCGTCCAATAGACGAGTCTCCGCGGTGCCCTGATTGATCATTGGTTCGATTGTGAAGACCATGCCAACCTGCAGACGGCGTCCTGTTCCAGCAATGCCGTAGTGCAGCAACTGCGGTTCCTCATGGAAATCGCGGCCGATGCCATGCCCACAGTATTCACGCACCACCGAAAAGCCTTTCCCTTCTGCGTGCCATTGGATTGCATGGCCGATATCGCCGAGTCGGTATTCTGGGGTAGCATGAGCCAGACCCAGCTCTAGACAGCGCTGCGTCGTTTCGACCAGATTGTGGGCTTCTGCGCTTACGGTGCCCACTGTCATGGATGCGTTCATATCCCCGTGAAATCCGTTTTTCTTAACTGCGATGTCAACAGCCAGAATATCTCCGTCGTTGAGAACGCGTTGACCGGGAATGCCGTGCACGATCTCGTCATTGACTGAGACGCAGATACTTTTAGGAAAACCCCGATAGCCTAAAGCGCTCGCCCGTCCACCCTCACTGCGTATGTAGCGATCGGCTACGGCGTCGAGCTCATCTGTCGTAACGCCGACGTTGAGCTTCTCTTGCACGCGCAATAATGCCTCGGCGGCGATGCGACCTGCCGCGCGAATTTTTTCTATATCAGCATCTGATTTTAAGTGCAGCATAGGCACAGAAGATCGACATTTGTTTTACAATCTGTCAAATTATTATACTAAGAGTCCTATGCATATACCGAAAAATCATCAGCCGCGCGTGTCTGTTTTAATGCCGCTATACAATGCAGAGAATACGCTGGACGAGTCGTTGGATAGCGTGCTGTCGCAGAGTATGCAGGATATTGAAGTCGTAGCGGTTGATGATGGATCGCAGGACGGTAGTGCAATCATTCTGCGCGATTGGATGCAGCGCGATCCGCGGGTGCGACCCGTATTTGCTGAACACGCGGGTATTGTAGAGGCGCCTAACAAGGGCTTGCACATGTGTCGGGGGGAATTTATTGCGCGAATGGATGCTGATGATCGAATGCATCGGTATCGGCTGCAAAGACAGGTTGAATACTTTGAGTCTAATCCATTCCTGAGCGTGGTTAGCTGTCTTGTAGAGACTTTTGCAGAGGATGGAGTCGGTGAAGGCATGCGAATTTACCAAGACTGGCTCAATGCGTTGGTTACGCATGCGGATATTGCGCGCGAGATTTTTATAGAGAGTCCGATTGCCAATCCAACGGCAATGATGCGGCGCAGCGAACTAGTTGCTCTGGGTGGCTATCAGGAACGTGGTTGGCCCGAAGATTACGACCTTTGGTTGCGATATTACCTGGCGGGTAAGCTCTTCGCTAAAGTGCCGGAAGTTCTTTTTTATTGGCGCGAACACGCCCAGCGTGCAACGCACACACAGTCCCGTTATTCCGTTGAGAGTTTCCTGCGAGCTAAGGCGCACTTTCTCATTGATGGACCACTGCAGGGGCGTGACGGTTTGCTCGTTTGGGGAGCTGGTAAAACGGGTCGTAGGCTAGTAAAACACCTGCAGCGCTGCGGAGCTGTGCTCGATGCCTTTATCGACATAACGCCCAAAAAGATTGGCGGTACGCTACGGGGTGCGCCCGTTATCGGTCCTGAAGCAGTTGTCGAATGGTGGCGTCGTTTTTCTCGTCCCGTGCTTATAGCTGCAGTCGCATCGCGGGGTGCAAGAGCATTAATACGTGCTCAGCTTGAAGAGTGGGGCCTGGAAGAGGGCGTGGATTATTGGTGTGCGGCCTAATATTTGGGCGCAAATAGAATCTATATATCGAGAGGGAAACACATGGAAAATATAGCGTATTGCTTGAACAGTTCGACCATTCGTCCAGCGTCTCTCATGGATAAAATACGGATTGCAGCCGAGGCTGGATACGAGGCAATAGAACTGTGGAACGACGATCTGACGGTCTATCAGGAAGCCGGTGGTTCACTAGCCGACGTGGCGCAGGCGCTGGCCGACAGAGGCTTGGCTACGCCTACCTGCATTGCAGTTCACGGTTGGCTCGGCTCAACCGGCACGGAACATGAACAGGCAATAGAAGAGGCGAAACGTCGTATGCAACAGGCCGTAGAGGTTGGTGCTCAATACGTGATTGCCAGTCCGCCTATGGATCCTTTTGATCTGAGTCGTGGGGGGGCTGACTACAGGGAACTGCTGGAGGTTGGTGCTCAAATTGGCGTGCGGCCTGCGATGGAATATCTCGGCTTCATGAAGAGCGTCTACACGATAGATCAGGCGTGGCAGATTGTGGAAGACGCAGATCACCCCGATGCTTCTATTATCATGGATCCCTTCCATATTTTGCGCGGTGGCGGTCCGATTGAGAGTATCGGGAATGTGTCAGGGAACATGGTGGCGATTTGGCACTGGAACGATGTGCCCGGGGATAAGCCGTTTGCCGAACAGTCGGATGCGGACCGCGTGCTGCCTGGGGACGGTGTGGGACCGCTGAAAACAATAGAGCAGCTAGCGCTGGCGCAGGGATATGAGGGATTCGTGTCGCTGGAGCTGTTTAATCCCGATCTGTGGGCTCGAGATCCTTTGGAAGTTGCCAAGATCGGTATGGAAAAAATGCAGGCTTATTTTGTCGATTGAGGGTGTGTTACAGAATGTGACAAACCGCTGGACTGCGGCTGGCAGTCACCGCCCCTTCTATATGGGCATCGGTGGGGGAAGTGCCTCTGGAAAAAGCACGCTTGCAGCACATATGGCCGAACGTTTGGCGCCGCTGCACGTGCAGGTCGTGGGGCAGGATAGTTTTTTTAAAAAACCAGAAGACATGCCTCAGTACTACTCGCAGATTAGCGGTCAGTATCACCCGGCGTATAACGAACCAGATTCTTTCAGACAGTCGGAGATGTTTGGCGCATGTCGCGCGCTGCAGAGAGCCGAATGCGACGTCGTGATCTTGGAGGGTATTCTTGTGCTGTGGTTTGAACATCTGCGCGCATTGATGGATCTCAAACTCTACATAGATGCTGATGCGGACGAGCGCATCATTCGTCGCATTCGCCGCAATATGAAGCAGGTAGAAGACTGCGTGTCTATAACGGATTATTATTTGGAATCTGTGCGCTTACAGCACGCTCAGTATAATGCACCGACGAGTGCTTATGCCGATTGGATATTACCCGGTGGCATTGCCGATGCCGATGAACGAACGGTTGCCGTGCGTGCGATTTGTCGTTCGATAGAAAGGTTATACTCGTAGCGGCGTGTTGAGCTGATACGGTGCGGCTGTATGCAGCGTATCAGCTCTGTTCTCTGTCGCGCTGGTATGCTTTGTATTGTTGCGGGCTCAGCTTTCCCTTTCCCTTGCATACCTCACATCGCGGGAAGAGAAATAGGCTTTCATCGGGAGCTCGCAGTGACTGCGCACACCCCGATCCACCGCACTCTGGACAGAGTTGGGGTGGAGGAAAAGCCTGTATGAGAGACTCTCTTTTAAACTGGATTCGCATAGGATACTTGGCGTCTGAAAGAGACACCGTGACTTGGTTTAAGGTATGGCGGCGGGTAAATTGCCCGTGTTAAGCGTTTGTCGTTCTTAGTCTATCTATCTCAGAGTAGCATTTGAGTGAACAGTCTACGACAGACATTTTGGGCTATGGAGGAAAGCGACCTCGGCGGTGTCTCCCATAGCCTAGTAAAAAAACAGTCGACAGAAAAGGGCATAAAATTCCAGTCCAGATCGGCGAAAAACGCAGGCCTACGACAGCGGGTACAGGGAGGTGGATAGCGAAAAACCACGGCAGAGACCGCTTGCGCGAGCCGGCACGCCAATAGCCTAAGGGCAGATTGAGGGCGAATACCAAAAAAGAGACTAGTGGTGCGTTCAAAGCCCCAGTATTTCGCGAATCCGCTGGGGAAGCTGTGGCCAGTCATCGATCAAGTAGCGGTTACCATCGACGTCTTCTATAATTGCTCGATTGTTTGAGAGCATTCGCACATTCTTCCGGTAGCCGCGGATTTCTAGTGGACGCGGACCGCTCGTGGTCTCTATGTGGCCTCGCAGCACGCCGAATTCCTCGTCTAAGCTATTAAAGGCTGTTATATGGGGTCGGAAGTAGATCTTATCCAGCTCTTGCAAGAGCGTATCGCGACTTGTTTCTTCCAGCTGTTCAGGGTCGTCCAGCAGGCCCAATTCTGTTCCGTCTTGTAGAAAGAAACCGATGTAGCGATTTTTATCCTCCAGTGGAAACGCGCGGCGGATATTGAGATCGATATATTCTCTTCGGCCAATGTGGAGTATGAGATTGCCGCGCGGGGAACGCGTGCAGCGGATCGCGCTTGGGTCGAGTAAGAAGTCGGCGTATAAATATCCTTTAGAAAACGCATTGCCTTCGCTCATTATATCGCTCTCACTTTCGCCATCTCTGTCTGCATGTTCACCAAGTTGCGATAAACGCCTTCTTCTTTGGACAAGAGTTCCTCATGCGTGCCGACTTCGGCAATGCGACCTCGCTCGATTACGAGTAGGCGGTCGGCGTTTTTAAGCGTGGACAGTCGGTGTGCTATGGCAAACGTCGTGCGACCTGCTACGAGGCGCTCTAACGCCTCTTGGATTTCGTATTCTGTTTGCGTGTCGACCGAGGCCGTTGCTTCGTCCAGAATGAGAATACGCGGATTGCCGATAAGTGCTCTGGCAATGGAAATGCGCTGGCGTTCACCTCCGGATAGTCGCCCTCCGCGTTCGCCGACTTGCGTGTCGTACCCGTCGGGGAAGTTCATAATGAAGTTGTGCGCGTTTGCCGCTCGCGCTGATTCAATAATCTCTTCGCAGGTGGCGTGTGGATAACCGTAAGCAATATTTTTGGCTATCGATCCTTGAAAAAGAAGAGGTTCTTGTAGAACGACGCCAATTTGCGAACGCAGCTTCTGCTGTTGAATGGTGGTAATGGGCTGTCCGTCAATGCGGATCTGTCCGTCGTTGGCATCGTAGAAGCGCGAGATGAGGTTGACAAGCGTCGACTTGCCAGAGCCCGAATGACCAACGATGCCAATCATTTCACCGGGCTCGGCTCTAAAACTGACGCGATCTAAGATGCGCGCTGAGCCGTCGTAGGTGAAGGAGACGTTGCGGAATTCGACTGAGCCGTCTATTTGGCCGGGATCTGTTGCGTTGGGTGTGTCTTCTATTTCGGCTTCCGTATCGAGAATTTCGAATACGCGCTCGGCCGTCGTGGCGGCGCTTTCCAGCTGCTCAGTCAGAGTGCACAGTGCGCGCACCGGTGAGTAGAACATCATCATGTAAGATATGAAGGCCTGCAGTTCGCCCAGTGTGAGCGTGTTAGACAACACGTGATTGCCGCCGAACCACCAGAGAATGATAGAGCCGACTGAGGTAGTAAACGCGATCGCTGGCAGGAAGAGCGCGCGCATTTTAATCGAAGCCATTTGCGACTCACGCAGGTCGGTATTGCGCTCGTCGAAACGCGCTAGCTCGCGATGTTCCTGCGCGAAAGCTTTCACTACCTTCACACCAGGAATACTATCGGCTAGCATGGAGTTGAGCGTTGATATACGGCGCCAGATGCGATGGTATACCCAGTGAATACGAGTTCGATAGAAGAGTGTTCCGATAATCATGAAGGGAATAGGTATCATCGCCAGTAGCGTCAATTCCCAGTTCATCCACAGCATGAGTAGAAAGATGCCTATTAGCGTCAATACGTTGATTACGATGTCTTGGAATCCTGACGTGATAAACGTGCGCATGCGCTCTGTGTCGCTTGTTACGCGCGTCATGATACGGCCCGTGCTCAAGGTGTTGTAAAAATTTAGCGACAGCAGTTGGAGGTGCTTAAACAGCTCGATCTGTAGGTCGAAGACGATGTGTTGACCAAGCCAGCCGAGCATGTGCGTGCGCGCAACGGTGGTTAGCGCACGTGCGACGTATACGCCCAGCAGACCCAGCACTACCCAGGTGAGCATAGACAGAGCGTGATCTGGCGGTTGCTGAGGGGAATTGGGCGTCAGGACCTGCTGTGGAATGCCGTCTATCGTCTGCATATAAGGTGCGATAGCCGGTAGAATAACTTCGTCGATCAAAATGAGGTTGAGCTGGGGTGGCAGTAGGCCAATAACGGTCAGGGCGATGGTCAGAGCGAAGCCGAGTAGCGCTTTCGCCTTGTAGGGTTTGATATAAGAGAACAGGCGCCAAAATGTTTCGCTTTTTTGTAGGCAATTGGGGCATATCTTGGTGCCGGGGCGAAAGGCTCGACCGCAGGTGGGACAGTGTTCAACTACGTCGACGGGAGCGGATTCTTCGATTGGTTCGCCCTCGTCGCGTTCGTCCACGACGCCCGCTGCTTCAATCGCCTGCGGCACGCTGGAAAACTTGAAGTAGGCACTCGGTGAGAAGCGCACTAGCTCTACGGTTTCATCTTGTAGTTCGACTAGAAGTGCGCCGCTACCCACGTAGTTGCGCACTTGAACGCGTTCTATGTGCGCGAGGGGAATATGTGAAATGTCGACGGCTTCACCGTTCGGTTGAAATACGATTAGGCGCTCGTCTGTTAGAGCAAACCAAGAATCGCCGTACTGCCCGTCCGCGCGGATGTCGGCGGTCAGTAGGATCATGAGTAATTCGCCGTGCTTCAGTTCGCTGCGTATGTGCGGAGCAAGCTTTTCCGGGATGGCTTCTACAAGTTCCACGGAGTTTATATCCAATTGTTTTTAATGAGATTGCGCGGGGTGCATAGGGAGGCGGGGAGACCTACAGGTGACATACACTCCATACATTAACTGTCTCACCTAAGCTAACACCTTTTTCTGTGAGGGCAATTCGCGCTATTTATGCAATCCTCTTGCCATACTATAATTTTTTATGTAACTTGTTTTCCTAAAACAAGTTATGAAAGGAGTATGACTTGTCACAGTCCCCATTGACAATGCTTCGTGCGCGCCTGAAAACACTCCCTCGTCTGCACTTGGCATCCCTGCCGACGCCGCTGCAGAAGCTGTCGCGTTTGAGCGAGGTGATAAAGGGGCCCGACTTGTATGTCAAAAGGGAAGACCTGACGGGTATGGCATTGGGCGGTAACAAGATTCGGGAATTTGAATTCCAGATTGCTCAGGCCGTAGAGCGTGGGTGCGATGTGTTAGTGCACTCGGCCGGTTCGCAGTCCAACCAGTCTAGGGTAACGGCGGCTGTCGCCGCTAAACTCGGCCTCAAAGCGGTGGTCATAGGTCGACAGGATGGCCACCAGCAGCATCAAGGAAATCTGCTCTTGACGCACCTGTTTGGCGCAGAAGTGCATCTGCCGGAGATAGGCCAGCAAGAGTCGGCCGTAGCAGAGAATATGGAAGCGCTGCGATCTGCTGGGCATACGCCGTTTCACACGAGTACGGATGCGCGAGCCTACAGGGCGATTGCATACGTAGAGGGGGCATTGGAACTGGCCGAGCAGATGGAGGCGGAATCCATTCGAGCAGATGCGCTTTACTTGTGTTCGGGCGCCTACACGCATGTGGGACTGGTCGTTGCCTTCAAGGCGTTGGGGATAGACTTGCGCATCGTTGGCATTAGCCCGACCCCGCGCGACAACACGCACGCGGCTCAAGGGCACGCCGAACTGGCCCGCGAATGTGCGCAGATCCTCGGACTGTCGCTCGATTTTTCGCCGGAAGACTTTGAGAGCTACGCTGAGTTTGTCGGCCCAGAATACGGCGCGCTGACGGAGCAGAGCCGCAATGCTATTCAACTGCTGGCTCGCACGGAGGGACTTCTTCTCGATCCATCCTACACTGGGAAGGCCATGGCGGGTCTGCTAACGCACGTAGAAGTGGGCTGGTGGCACAAAGGGCAGGCGCTTATTTTCTTACATACGGGCGGAACACCGGCGCTTTTTGCGTATGCAGACGCTCTGCTCTAGTCTCGCGCATTATCCTACGCGTGCCTTGGTCGCACGGTGGGACCTACTGAAGGAATTCGTTATGAACATACCCGAACCTGTGGCTGAGTGGTTAAATCGACGCGACGATCTGATGAAGAAACTTCGAGCCGTGTTTAGAGTCAACCAACTCACAGAGCGGGCAGAAGACCTTGCTGAGTATT
>CAXGPR010000013.1:0-56206 GCA_964011675.1 uncultured bacterium | reverse complement strand
GCTACGTCCCCTACGTTATCCCCCACGTTGTCGGCTATAACGGCCGGATTACGCGGATCGTCTTCGGGAATACCAGCTTCAACCTTACCGACTAGGTCGGCCCCCACGTCCGCCGTTTTGGTGAAAATGCCGCCGCCCACACGCGCAAAGAGCGCTATTGAAGAAGCGCCCATGGCAAAGCCGTTTATAGACGCCGCTGCGCCGAAATTTTCCCACACGCCAAACAGACTAGCCAGTGCACCCACCCCGAGCAGACCGAGGCTGGCCACCGACAGGCCCATTACGGCGCCACCGGAAAATGCCATCATGAGCGCCGGGCCCTGACCCTGCTGATTGGCGGCTTGTGCGGTGCGCACGTTGGCGCGGGTAGCTGCTTTCATGCCTGTAAAACCAGCGACGATAGAGCAGGCGGCACCCGCCAGAAAGGCGTAGGCCGTCTGGGCGCCGATAAAGGCGAACAGCAGAGTAAAAATGACTACGACAAAGGCGAGTAAAATCGTGTATTCGCGCCTAAGAAAAGCCATTGCACCTTCGTGAATGGCTTCAGATATATCGGCCATCTCTTGCGTACCAACGGGTCCCTTCTTCACATACATGTACAGGAATAGTGAACAGGCTAAACCTGCCAGACCCAAGAAGGGCGCTGCTATTGTCCAACTTTCCATTGCTTCCCCTTTGACCCCGCGGCAGGGCAGTGCTTCAATTGCGGTTCATTTGTTGGAGGGCGCCGTTAAAGCGGTTCATAGCCACTTCAATACCCTCTGCGAAATAAGTCTCTACAGCTGCTGCGCCCCACTCAACCAGTGTTTCCACCTCACGATCGCTCTGTGAAAAAGGCGCCAACACATATTCTGTAATATCATCGCCTTGCGGCGGTTGTCCGATACCCAAGCGTAGACGTGGCACGTCTTGGCTGGACAGCTCTTCTATAACAGAGGACAAGCCATTGTGCCCACCGTCGCTCCCGCGACCGCGCAGACGCAGGCGACCAAAGTCAAGTAAAAAATCGTCGTAAGCGACCAGCACGTCGCTCGGCGGCACGGCGAAGCGCGTGCACAGGGCGCGGGCGGCACGACCGCTACGATTCATATAAGTTTGAGGCTTGACCAATAGTACAGGCTGATTGTCCCAATCCACCTCGGCCAGCACGCTGTGATCGCGCGCACTGACGGCCCATTCGGCACCTACCCGCCGCGCCAAGTAGTCGACGAGCATAAAGCCAATATTGTGGCGCGTTCCGGCGTAGCGAGCGCCCGGATTGCCCAGCCCAAGAACAATGCGCAAGCGACTTTACTCTTGCGACTCTTCTTCTTCGTTTCCGCTCTCTTCTCCCTCTTCTCCCGCTTCCTCTTCCCCTTCTTCCTCGTCGATAGCAGAAAGGCGCGGCGACAGAATATTGACGATAGTGCGCACCGGATCCGTGGTGATCCGAGGTTCCTGATCAAGCAGATCGCTAACGTGCAGGCTGTCCCCGATTATGAGAGAGGTAATATCGATCTCAATGGCGGCCGGCATTTCTGATACAACGGATTCGACCTCGATGGAAGTCAATGTCTGCTGTAGCGCACCGCCCCCGTTGCGCACACCTTCGGGAACCCCCACGGTAACCAGTGGCACTTCAGCCTTCAGCGTTTCACTAGGGTCAATACGCAGCAGGTCCAAATGCATGGCGTGACCGCGCACCTTGTGGTACTGGATCTCGCGAATAAGGGCGCCTTCTGACTCTTTGCCATCCTCGTGCTCTACTGTAATTGTGGCATTCTGGCCGCCCTTGCTCAAAATCTGCTCAAACTCGTGTGCATTTGTTTTGAAGGCACACGGCGCCTGCTTGTGGCCGTAAAGCACACCCGGAATCTGCCCTTCAGAGCGCCTGAGTTGACCCACAGGTCCTTTGCCCTGCTCCTGACGTGGGGCGATTTTAAGCGGGACCTGAGCCCGCTCGTGGAGCTTAAGTGGAACTGCCGGCATGGAATACCTCTCTTTAGAAAAAATGGCAGCCCGGCGAGGACTCGAACCTCGATAAACTGAACCAAAATCAGTTGTCCTGCCAATTGAACGACCGGGCTACCCAAAGACTAATTGTATGTATCGCTGACCAGCGGCTGACAAAAAAAAGACCGGTGGCCTCGCGCTCGTAGCTTTTTTTCAGCCTTGAGGGCGGCGTTCCGGTCGTCGAAGAAGCCGTAAACCGTGGAGCCGCTGCCCGACATAGATGTGGCGCGGGCACCTGTTTGCTCCAAGTGAGAACGAAGCGTTGCGACGATGGGATAGGCGCTTTCGACTACGGGCAGGAAGTCGTTCTCCAACACTTCCATTAGTTCCCAGCAGTTAACGCACCCGCCGCTCAAGGAATTAACAAATGTAGTGTAGGGATTTTGGTCTGTCAAGGTAAGGTCCACGTGATCGTAGGCCCATGCAGTAGAGACCGCTACGTCGGGATAGACCAGCACATAGTAGACGTCTCCTAGCCAGTCCAGAGGCTGCAGGACTTCACCCCGGCCACGCATTACAGCCGTGCCCCCCTCTACTAGAAAGGGAATGTCCGAACCGAGCTCAGCGGCTAGCACGCGTAGGCCCTCAGCATCAAAGGGACGATCGTGCAGCGCATTGAGCGCGCGCAGCGTGGCAGCAGCATCGGCACTGCCACCGCCCAGACCGGCACCCATAGGAGTGTGCTTTTCCAGATGCACCGCCAGTGGCTGACAGGAGACAGGTGCGCGCTGCGAAAATAGGGCCAGCGCCCGCATCACGAGATTATCCCTATTGCAGGGAATGTCGGGACTCGTACAGGTCATCGAGCTGTGCTGAGCGAACTTAAAATGCAGCGTATCAGCCAAATCAATGCCCTGCACCACGCTCAGTATGTCGTGATAGCCGTCCGAGCGCTTGCCCAGAATCTTAAGTCCCAAATTGATTTTTGCATTGGCGCGCTCTGTCCACTCGCTCCCCTTCATGGATCTTGACCTCTTTTATCGTATAATCTACTATAATAAGAAAGAAATGACAGGATGACAGGTCTATGTCTGCATCTACGCAATACGCCACGCGCCTAATCTTGGCGGCGCTTCTATGGGCTCTGCCTGCCGGGGCGCAAAGCAGCGACGAAGATGACTTCAAGCTGGCACGGAACCTCTACCGTGACGCGGGCGACTACGCCACATCTTCCTCGCTTTTTGCCGAGTTTATCCGCAACTATCCCAATAGTCCACAGCTGGCCGAGGCGCGCCTGATGCTGGCGCGGTCTTACCGCAACAGCAGTCGCTTCGCACTGGCGGCTAGCACCTACGAAACCTTTTTCCTCGAGCACCCCGACCATCTGGCTACAGCCGATGCTCGGCGCGAGCGAGCCGCCTGCCTGTCTCAAACCGGTCAGTACGCCGCAGCAGCGCTGGCCTATGAAGACGTGCAGCGACGCTTTAGCGCCAGCGATTTTGCCGCGCAAGCCTTGATAGACGCAGCAGCCAATCACACCTACGGACAAAACCCGCAGCGCGCAGTCAATCTCTACCAGCGCGTGTTGGACGAGTACAGCACGAACGCGGCCGCACATCAGGCGCGCTACCAGCTGGCCAAGCTGCTTTTTACTGCCGGTCACTCCGACGAGGCGCAGCGCCTGCTCGGACAAATTGCCCTGGCCAACCCAGCCCCGCCCCAAGCCGCTTCTGCTCAACTCTTGAACGGGCGCATTGACCTATTTTTAGGCAATCGCGACAAAGCAGCTGAAAAATTCACTGTGCTATATAAGCGGTTTGCGACTTCGCCGCAGGCCGACAGCGCGCACGTTGACTACGCCGCCCATTTGTATGAACAGCGGCTTTTTAGCCAAGCAGGCGACGCGTTTGCGCGAGCCCAGTCCAGCTTGAAAAACTCCGCGCTGCAACACGACGCCCTGCTCGGTTTAGCCGACGCGCGGCGCCAGAGCCGCCAAACCGCCGAAGCACTCACCCACTATCGAGCGCTGCTGACCCAAGTGCAGCCCGGCGATGCACACTATCTGGGCGCCCGGCTGGGGCAAGCCATCGCGCTAGGGCAGGCAGGCCAGTTTGCGCTGGCAGTGGGCCTCTTTCAAGGCTTGATACAGGCAGGTGAAGGTCGGGAGGCACTGACCGCGCTGCGCGAGCTCGCCACTCTTTACAAGGGGCGCGGTGATCACAGCCGCGCCATAACATGGTATCGACGCTATCTGCAAGAGGCCGGCGAAGAGGCCGGTGATGCACTGGCAGTGCGCGCCGTGCTGGCCGATTTATACGCCTCTACCGGATACCGAGAGGAAGCCGTGGCCATTTATCGCCAGCTGGCTGCCGGACAAGGCGACGTAGCCGCAGAAGCCCAGTTCGGACTGGCCAGCACCTTTGAAGCGGGAGACCAGCCGCGCGAAGCGTTGCGCGAATATGTGGCCTATCTTGAGCTCTTTCCTGGGGCACCGCACACAGAAACCGCGCGCCAGCGCATCGAATACCTACGTGAATTCACGGTAATGAACCCAGCCGAGCTGAGCCAGGCGCTGCAGCAGGCGTGGATTGATGAGCTGAGCGGAACACCGCGCCAGAGCGTGCAACTGTACGTAGCGCACGCCCTTTTTGAACATCATGACTTTGCCAGTGCAGCTCGCTCTTTTGAACACTACGCGGCCGCTCATTCACACACCATGTATGGTCCCGAAGCTCAGTTTTTCCTAGCCGAAAGCCTGCTCAACCTATCGCGACAGCGCAGCATGGAAGAGCGCATGTCGACAGCCGACTCACTGCGTGAACTGGCCCTGCAGGAGTATCGCATCTTATCGACAGCGGAGGCCTCTTCTTGGGCCCAGCGCGCCCAAATACGCCTGATTGAGATCGAGGCCGAAAGCGGACCTGATTCGCTGCGGCTCTCCACATTAGAAGAAGGTTTTGCTCGCTTTGTGAGAAATTATAGCCGAGAGGGGAGCGAACATTTAGACCAAGCTCTTTTCCAGCTGGCCGAAGCACGGCGTGCACTTAGTGCTGGAGAGGACGTGAAGATCAAGTCGGCAATCGCCGACTATGAGAGTCTGCGCAAGCTCTTCCCAAAAAGCCCGCTCGTTTCGCAGGCCCTCTTTGGCATCGGACTGTGCCTAACCCAACGCGGCCAGTATGAGGCGGCAGCCGACTCGTTAGAACGCATGCTGCAGGAGTACCCTGAAAGCCCGCTTGTGGCCAACGCGCTCTTCGAGTTGGGACAGATGCAACTATCGCAGGGAAAGCCCCAGCAAGCCATTGGTCGGCTACAGGAGCTGCGATGGGGATATCCAGCTTTTCCCGAACGCCGCAAGGCCCTGCTGCTACTGGCCGATACATACTTTTCACTGCGCGAATACGGCGCAGCAGCCGAGCTCTACCGGCCTCTGACCGAGGCGGCCGGCGTGCGCGATCCAGGCGGCCGAGTGCGCCGACAGCTAGCACGCGCCTACCATCACATGGGACACTACAGCGCAGCCCTGCAGACTTATCGACGCCTGCTCGGCGAAGAAGTCGAAGTAGCTGCGCGCGATAGCATATACTTCGATCAGGCCCTTTTGCTAGTGCGCTTAGGACAGGAAGACGACGCCGTGGGTCAGTTTCTCCTGGTCCGCGACGAGTTCCCCAAAGCGCCGTTGGCCAACCAAGCCGGTGCGCGCGCCGGCCACATTGCCTTTGCTTTAGGACAGTACGACCAAGCGCGGCGCATCTACGAACCCCTGCTGGAAAGGGACGTGTCCGATTCGCTGGTCTACGGTCAATATGCGCTTGCGCTGTTTAGACTTCAGCGCATTGAAGAGGGCCGCAAAGCGGCCAAGCGCTACGCCGATCGCATGGACGAAAAGGCCGAGTGGGACCAGCGCTTCTTGTTGGAAGAAGGCCGCTATTACCAGCGAGCAAAAAACTACGACAGAGCACTCAAGGCCTTTCGCGACGTTGTAAAACGACAGGGCCGCGCCGCCGGAGAAGGCGCATACTACGCAGCAGAAACACTCTGGCAACAAAATGCGTCCGCTCCTAGCGAAGAAGGCGCCGCGCGTGCCTTGGATGCGCTCGTGCGATTCGTACAGGACTATCCCGATAGCCCTCAGAGCGCCGACGCCTACCTGCGTCTAGCCAACTATCAGTTCGCTCTTCATAATTACTTACAAGCTGCGGGGGCTTACAAGCGCGTGCTAGAGGCACCAGAGGCGGCGCGCGACGCGCAGCACGAAGCCGTATGGAGGCTGTTGCAAAGCTACCAAGGGGCGCACGAATACGAAGCGGCGCACGGCGTCGTCGAACAGCTACTGCGCGACTTCCCCGACCACCCGCATCAGCTCGAAGCACGCTTGGAGCTCGGTGTCATACTCAAAGAAAAGGGACAGTACACCCAGGCCATCAGTTATTTTGAGGCTCTGTTAAACGAACAGCAGCTAGACGCTAACGACGCATCGGAGGCAAGGTTTTACGTCGGTGAGTCCTATCAGAATATGGGTGAATATCGCAAGGCGATCGAGGCATATTACAAGGTGAGCTACCACGGGGCCGGAGGCTTCATCCAGTGGATCACCTCAGCGGACTTCCAGCGCGCCAAATGCCACGAATCCATGGGCGAATACGCAACAGCCATTGCCGTCTACGAACGCATCGTTCAGCGCGAAGGAGGCAGCACGCCTCAGGGGGAAATGGCTCAAGAGCAAATCATGCTACTGCGACGTCGCCTATGAAAGCACTAGCCAGTGCAACCGCGCCGCCCACACCGATTGGAGAAGTGCCATGGACATAGAATTCCTGCGCAAAGTTTCTCTGTTTAAAGGACTTAACGAAGAAGGACTGAAAGCGTTAGCCGAACTGTGCTTCACGCGCGAATTCGCTAAAGAAGGCGTCATCATACTGGCCGAACAAGAGGGAGACACGCTTTTCATAATAAGGGAAGGCCAAGTCAAGGTGTGCATCTCGAGCGAGGAGGGGCGCGAAGTGATCCTGTCCTTGCTTGGGCCGGGTGCCGTCTTTGGCGAACTAGCCCTTTTAGACGGCAAACTGCGATCAGCCAACGTCGTCGCCACAGACGAAACGAGTCTAGTCATGCTGCGTCGCTCCGACTTTCAGCAGCTCATTTACAAGACGCCGCAAATTGCCATGGCGCTGCTAGCTGAGCTAGCTGGACGCTTGCGCCGCACGGATCGACAAATTGAGGGACTCGCCCTGCTTGACGTGACCAGCCGCATTTCTGAGACGTTGCTGCAGCTAGCCGACGACCATGGAAAGGAGACAGCCGAAGGAATTGCCATAGACAGCCGACCGACTCATCAAGAACTGGCCAATATGTCGGGCACCACGAGAGAGACCGTTTCGCGAGCCCTCAAGCGGTTAGAAGGCCAAGGCTACATCTCTTGCCGAGGTCGAAAGATCATTATCCTACGCGAAAACAGTTGGAGCCGTACAAACTGAGCATGAGTTTAGCCAAAAGACGTATTATCCTCATAGCCGACGCAGCAGTCGAGCGGTTTAAGTCTGCTCTGGACAGTGGTCGCGTGATCGACGTGACCAGCCCCGACTTGCTGTCGACTCTAATTAAGCGGGACGCTGACCTGATCGTGATCGATCTGTCTCTGGGAAAACAGCTAGACGACTACGGCGAAGTCTTGGCTTCTTTTAGTCACATACCCCTGCTCGGCTTAGGCGACGAGAGCGATGCGTGGTATCAACTAGCCGGCAACGCGCACGTAGAGGGACAGATTGATCTATCGGCCTCTGACGAGGCGCTGCGAAGCACTGCGGAAGCGCTTGTAGACCGAGGACGCTTTCTGCGCGGGGGCACTGATCTGATTGGCCGCTCACCAGCCATGCAACGCCTACGCGAACGCATCTTAATGATTGCCTCCACGCCCGTCTCGACTGTTTTACTGACAGGGGAAAGCGGAGCGGGCAAGGACAGGGTAGCTGAGGCGCTGCACCGATACAGCACACGTAGCAACCAACCGTTTAAACCCATCAACTGCGCAGCAATACCAGAGAATCTGCTGGAAAACGAGCTCTTTGGCCACGAGAAAGGCGCCTTTACCGACGCGAAAGAGCGTTATCAAGGCATCTTTGAACAGGCCCAAGGAGGTACCGTTTTTCTCGATGAGATCGGCGAAATGGCCCCTGTTGCCCAGGTGCGTCTACTGCGCGTGCTCGAAGAGCGCAAGGTCACTCGCATCGGCGGAGACGCAGCAATTCCCGTTGATGTGCGTATCTTGGCAGCGACTAATCGTGATCTACAGGAGGCCGTCGCTCAACGCGAATTTCGTTTAGACCTCTACCACCGACTCAAAGTGGTAGAACTAAATATTCCTCCCCTGCGCAAGCGCAACGAAGACATTCCCGATTTGGTTGCCCACTTCGTAGAAGAGCTAACGCAGGGAAAGCGGAGCCGATTCACCGACTTCTCACCGAGCGCCCAAGACATACTTGAAGACTACACTTGGCCAGGCAACGTGCGCGAGCTACGCAATCTGATCGAACATCTGGTGTTCCTGGCGCCGCGCGCGCTGGTCGAGCCAGAAGACCTGCTGCCCCAATTGGAGCACCCGCCCAGCACGCAGCGCAACTTACCCGTACCGACCAATAAGAGCCCCGACCAGTCCGAGCGAGAACTGATTTACTTTGCCCTGCTCGACTTAAAGCGCGAGGTCGCCGAACTACGCGGGCGCCTGAACCAATTCATGGACGGGCAAGAGCCCGTTGTACAGAGCGAGACAACACAAGCCGTTTTCCCCATAGAGAAGCACGAGGTCAACGCCGCCAAAGACGAAGAACCGCGCGCGATTGAACCGCTGCTGAGTCTGCGAGACTTAGAGAAGGACGCCATTATAGACGCCCTAACGCGGGTTGGCAACAACCGGCGCAAGACCGCGGACATTTTGGGCATCAGCGCACGCACGCTCTATCGCAAACTCAAGGAGTATGGCATCGAATGAAGTGGCCGAAGCGGATAGTAGTGTTGCTCGTTTTAGCTATCGCGGTCGGTGAACCCGATTCGATCGCACAAGCTCGGGAGGGGACGGAATCTCTGCGCCAGCTCAGCAACACCTTTCGCGGCGCTTATAAACAGGTGAAACCAGCCGTAGTGCAAATTGCAACAACGCGTTCTTGGGGCTTTGCCAGACAGACGCTACCCGAATCACATCCGCCCGTTGATCCAGACGCCTATCGCGGGCTAGGTTCAGGCACCATCGTTAGCGACAATGGCTATATCCTCAGCAACTACCACGTCGTTTCAGGTGCAGATTCGATTTTAGTCACGCTGACGGACCGGCGCACTTTTGGCGCTGAGGTCGTTGGCTTCGATTCCCTAATTGACATCGCCCTGCTTAAAATCGAAGCACAGCAACTACCGCACGTGCGGCTTGGAGACTCGACTTCTTTACAGATCGGTGATTGGGTGCTGGCCATTGGTCATCCACTAGGAATGGGGTCGACACTGACGCACGGCATCGTTAGCGCACTGGATCGCCGCGCCGACATTTTTGACGGCTCGGGTTATGCCATTGAAAACTTTATACAGACCAATGCCGTAATCAATCCAGGTAATTCAGGCGGCCCGCTGCTCAATCTCGAAGGGGAAACCGTCGGCATCGTGACGGCTATCTCTACGCGCACCGGATTTTATATGGGCTACAGCCTAGCCGTGCCCGTTAACCTAGCACGCGAGGCTATGAACGACATACGCACGCACGGACGCGTTGTGCGGGGTTATCTCGGCATAAGCATGGAGGCAGTCACGCAAGAAACGGTCCGAGCTTATAGTCTGCCGATAGAGCGGCCGCGCGGCGTGTGGGTGCGCGTATCGCCACAAGGACCCGCACAGCGCAGCGGCCTGCAGAACGGCGATGTCATCTTGGCAGTTGACGGGCAGCGCGTAAACCACCCCAACCAAATCCAGTCCATTATCTACGGCCGCGATCCGGGCGAACGCGTACAGCTAACGCTATTGGACGAAAACCTCGGTGAGAAAATACTTGACGTAGAGCTAGGTGAGCGCGAGGAAGAGCACCGCTTAGCCCACGGTAAAGAGCGTTTGAGAGGACTTGGACTGCGCGTAAAACCGTTGACGCTAGACGCATCGATCGAACTGGGCTTCACCAGTGAGGTAGCCGAAGAGTTGGGTTTTGGGCCCAAGGAAAAACCTGTAGTAGTAGCCCAAGTCGACTCGTTGAGTCAGGCCGCCGAAAAGGGAATTCAAGTGCGCGATATAATCATTGAAATAGACCAAGAGCGCATCACATCTACGCACCACTTTATGCGGTCGATTTCGACCCTTGAAAAGGGACGCTCTGCGCTATTTTGGCTCTGGCGCCCGGACCGCGGCGTTGACGTGCGCGCGCTGCGCATGACCGACTGAGAAACTTACCTTCTCGAAACCCATGTATACTTCTCACTCTCCCACCGGAGCTGAGCAATGTCTTTTCTACTAGGCCAAGCCGACGCCCTTCTAATTGTCGGCGCGAGCGAGCACTTAGCCGACCTCTATTACGCTACGCGTTTCCGCGCACCCGATGCCTTTGTATTTATATGGGCGCGACACGAAAAAGTAATCATGACATCCAGCCTCGAAATTGACCGAGCCCGGCAGCAGGCCGACGTAGATCGCGTGCTGCCCTACGCCACGTACGAATCCAAAGCGCGCGAATCCGGCTGTGATAAACCCACCGCTACCGACGTGCTAAAAACCTTGTTGGAAAATCTCGACCTGCAAAAATTACTGGTGCCGAGCTACTTCCCCTTAGGCACAGCCGATGCGCTACGCGCAGCCGATATCCACTTGGAAGTAGCTCCCAACCCCCTCTTTCCTCATCGACAGATCAAAAGCGACTGGGAAGTGGAGGCCATCCGCACGGCACAGCAGGGGGCCGAAGCGGGCATGGCGGCAGCGGTGGAGATGCTGCGCGCAGCACAAATAGAAAATGGGGCTCTAGTGCACGACGGCCAGCCCGTCACATCGGAACGGCTACGACGGACCATTCACAGCGCGCTGATGGAGCACGACTGCACAGGACAGCACACCATCGTCGCCGGCGGGCAACAAGGCTGCGACCCACATCAAGAGGGCCATGGACCGCTGTGTGCAAGTGAACCTATCATAGTCGACATTTTTCCAAAAAACGACCTCAGCGGCTACTTTGGCGACATCACGCGCACGTTCGTGAAGGGACCCGTTCCCAAACGGGTGCGCGCACTGTATGAGACAGTGCTAGAAGCGCAAGAAAACGCCCTGAGGCAAGTGCGCGCAGGAGCAAAAGGGCGAGCCATACATGAAAGTGTGCAAGCATTTTTTTCAGCTCGAGGATATGAAACCGGTGATAAGGATGGCTACATGCAGGGATACTTTCACAGCACCGGCCACGGGTTAGGACTGGAAATACACGAGGCTCCGAGCTTAGGACAGCGCGGAGGAGAGTTGCAGGCCGGACAAGTCGTGACGGTTGAGCCTGGACTCTACTACCGCGGATTGGGTGGCGTGCGCATTGAAGACACTGTTGTCGTGCGCGACGAAGGCATAGAGAATTTAACCACTTTTCCAAAATATTTGGATATCCCCTAACCGTGTGCGCGGGCGAGTCGACAGATCCCCTAACGCTTGACGCGCTGCGCTATCTGCAGACGCCGGTGGGCAAACAGCTACTAACCGAGGCCCTTCAGGTGGGTAATAGCCTCACCTCCCAACAGGCGCTGCGCACACATCATCCAGCCGAAATGTGTCGCGCCGCGTTGGCACTCATCACCGCACGCGAGCGGGTCAAAGACAAGTTTGATCACCCTGAACAGCTGCTGCTGGATCGCGAGGGAGGCGAAATGGCAACGCGCTCAGAAGTGGCCCATTACCGAGCTTGGCGACTGCGGCACTCCAACACTATTCTTGACCTGTGCTGCGGCATTGGCGGCGATATGCTTCACTTGGGCCGCAGCGCACGCGTAGTGGGTGTAGACGTGTCGCGCCGCCGCTTAGAAATGGCGCGGCACAACTGCGTGACTTACGGAATAGACGGAGCACGCTTTATCGCCGCTGACGTGCGCACCCTTCGACCGCGCGCCGATGCAGCACTCTTTGATCCAGCGCGACGCAGCGCGCGAGGACGACGACAAAGAGGAGCAGAGTACGATCCACCCCTGTCCTACGTGGAGACCATAAGAGCACATCTTCCCGAAGTGGTTGTAAAGGTATCGCCTGCCATTCCCGAAGAAGAACTGCCGGATGGATGCGAAGTAGAATTTGTGTCTAGCGGTGGCCAGTGTCGCGAAGCCGCGCTCTATTTTGGAGCATTGGCAACTACCAGGCGACGCGCCACGCTATTACCCGAACGACACACGTTGGTTGAAGACGGTTTAGAAGTCGAGCGGATTGGCCCTGTCGGATCGTACGTATACGACCCAGACCCAGCCGTCGTGCGCGCGCACCTAATCGACGAGCTAGCGCGGAAAATAGGGGCTTGGAAGCTGGATGCACAAATCGCTTACTTGAGTAGCGACGCGCTAGCAGCAACGCCTCTAGCGCGCGCTTATCGGGTAATAGATGTGATGCCTTTTCAAGTAAAGAAGCTGCGAAAACACCTGCGGCGCGAAGGGTTTTTTCCCCAGCAAATTAAACGGCGGCGCTTCCCGTTAGAGCCCATAGAAGTCGAACGCAAACTAGGTGTAACCTCCGGAGATATACCCGTCATTTTGATTCTCACGCGACTCGATGAAAAAAGGATCTGTTTGATTTGCGAAACAGTAGCTAATTAAACAATTTTTACTATGTTCTATGTAGAAAGACTCCCCACGTGAGAGGCATATGCATCGCCATAAATTTACCGCCGGCGCACTCGTTGTTGCCATGGGCTTATTTTACCTGTTTTTAACAGGTTTTCAGCAGTCATCCTCTACCCATATGACGCTACAGAGCCTGACCGAGGCTGCCCAAAAAGACGGTCTTGAGGGCGAGCGCATTCAGCTGGGCGGCAGCACGATCGTGCCCGGCTCCATCCAGTGGGATAAATATCAGTCAAGAGCCGCGTTCGACATCACGGATGGCGAGCGCACAATGCGCGTGCAGTATGTAGGTAATGCCGTGCTGCCTGACACCTTTAAGGACAAAGCACTCGTCGTATTGGAAGGTGAGTACGTAGCAGCTAAAAACTCCTTTGACGCTGAAGTCGTTTTTGCCAAATGTCCCTCGAAATACGAGGGCCAAGACTATGGCGGCCATGTGCAAGCAATGAAGAATCAAGACAGCTACTAGTCCCCACTCCCACTCGTATTCTCCCTAGCGCGAATTATGATCGACTTTGGTTATTTTGCTCTATGTCTAGCCCTATTAACTTCTGGTTATGCCCTGCTGTCTTCGCTAGCGGGCGGGCGTAGCAACCGGCTAGCACTGGTTCGATCTGCAGAAAATGCCATGCTGGCTACCTGCCTGCTACTAACGCTGGCCGTCTGTGTCCTGTGGCACGCACTAGTAACGCACAACTTTCAAGTGCGCTTTGTTGCTGAGAACAGCAACTTGGCCATGCCCCTGTTTTACACCATAACTTCTCTTTGGGGGGGTCAGGCTGGCTCTCTGCTATTTTGGGGCTGGATCCTATCACTCTACATTGCTGCCGTCGTGCTGTTCTACCGGCATCGCTACCGCGAACTCATGCCGTACGCCGTTTCAGCCATGGCGGCAAGCAGCTTTTTCTTCTGCATATTACACCTATTCTCCGCCGATCCCTTTGTGACGCTGCCTTTCAAACCCGAAGATGGACGTGGACTCAATCCGCTGCTGCAGCAGCCCTTAATGGCTATTCACCCGCCTCTACTCTATTTGGGCATGATTGGTATGGTCGTGCCCTTCGCCTTTGCTCTGGCAGCGCTCGGCTCGGGCCACCTAGACTCGACTTGGCTGCGTCCTGCGCGCCGCTGGATGCTTATTCCATGGTCTTTCCTAGGCGCAGGGCTGTTGCTGGGCGGCAAATGGGCATACGTCGAACTAGGTTGGGGCGGTTATTGGGGCTGGGACCCCGTGGAAAACTCATCGCTCATGCCTTGGCTGGCGGGCACGGCCTTTTTGCACTCAGTCATGGTGCAAGAGCGTAAGGGTATGCTTAAAGTATGGAACATGATCCTAGCCATTCTGTGCTATGGGCTATGTATTTTAGGCACGTTTATCACGCGCTCGGGCATCATATCGTCCGTACACGCCTTCGCTAAATCTAATATCGGTCCCTTTTTCGTCGTATTTTTGGCAGTTATGCTGGTCGCTTCTTTCAGTCTGCTCTATTTGCGTCTTCCGCAGCTAAAGCCTGAAAATAGACTCGAGTCTTTTGCCTCGCGCGAAACGGCTTTCCTAATGAATAACTGGATTCTTCTCGGCATTCTTTTCGCCGTACTATGGGGTACGCTGTTCCCGCTCATATCCGAGGTCTTTACGGGCCAACAGATCACGGTTGGCCCTCCGTTTTTTAATCAAGTGAACATACCCATCGGCTTAGTGCTCATCTTGCTGACTGGAGCCGGACCCCTTTTCGCTTGGCGCCGCACTTCGGAAGAAAGCCTGAAAAAAAGCTTTGCAACTCCTGTCGCCGTCGGTGTGCTTTCACTGCCCGTTTTACTCGGGCTCGGCGTGCGTGACTTGTATGCTCTAACATCGCTCGTGCTCTGC
This sequence comes from uncultured bacterium, assembly GCA_964011675.1. Taxonomy (GTDB): domain Bacteria; phylum Latescibacterota; class UBA2968; order UBA8231; family UBA8231. The sequence goes on along the minus strand of CAXGPR010000013.1, from coordinate 41,584 downwards.
ACCTTTGTCACGACTGCTATTCTCTTGGAGTTTCACGCAGGCACGCAAGCGCGCATGCGTAGAACGAACGAGGGGTACCTGATAGCTCTGTATCGGCTCAGCGCAAAAAACCGCCGACGCTATGGCGGCTACATGACTCACTTGGCCCTCGTGCTGTTATTTGTGGGCTTCACTGGCAAGGCGTTCACCGACGAAGTAGAATTGGTGCTGGATCGAGGCGAGACGGTGCCCGTAGGCGAGTACGAACTCACCTACGAGACAATGGCCTTCAAGGAAGACGCCAATATGAGCTCAACCGCTGCGGCCTTAACGTTAAGCCGCGATGGTCAGCGTTTAGGAACCTTGCTGCCTGAACGGCGCTACTACAAGTCCTTTGATCAGGGTACAACGGAGGTTTCCATCTTCTCTGACTTGCGCGAGGATTTTTACTTAATACTCGTAGGATCAGCCGAAGATGGCAGTGCAAAGTTTCAGGTGTATATTAACCCATTGGTCAATTTCGTTTGGTTGGGCAGCATCGTGCTAATCATCGGCTCAATATGGGCCATGTGGCCTACTGCGCGTGATCGGCGCATCGCTCGAATTGATCGTAGCGCTGCTACAGCCTCACTACAGCCTAGTCCAGTGGGAACGTAGCACCATGCGAATAAGCAGCGCACTGCTCCTGCTCACAGTGTCGGTCGTATCCGTTCGAGCAGCCTCTAATAAAGCGATAAAAGACGTGGCCGCCGAAATGGTCTGCCTCTGCGGTGACTGCGCTCGTGAGTCGCTAGCCACATGTCTGTGTTCATTTGCCACACAGCAGCGCGAAGATATCGGCCTTTCATTAGACGGTGGAAAGACGGCTCAAGAAACCATCGACCAGTACGTCTCAACTTATGGGCAAATGGTGTTGGCCTCTCCCCCCGCCGAGGGCATTAATCTACTCGCCTGGATAACGCCTTTCGCCGCACTCGTCTCAGGGGTCTTCCTCATCCGCTCTATACTGCGTAGCCGAGTGCAGCAAGCGCCTTCAACGCCTGCGGTCAAGACGGAACAGCGCGACCGCTTACGGCAAGAATTAGAGCGCTTCGACGAGGATCACTAACACATGGACATAGGCGTAATCTCAGCCTGTTTACTGCTGCTGGGGCTGTGCGGATATTTTGTTGCGCGTCCTTTGCTAACCCTGCAGAATGCCACCGCAGGAGACGTCAGTGTTCGTCAGCTAAACGAACGCAAAGAGCAGATTTACGCATCCATAATTGAGCTGACATTTGACAACGAGCTAGGTAAATTGCCCGACGCGGACTTCCAGCGTATGCGAGGTGAACTCGAGTCACAAGCCTTATCCATTTTAGAACAGCTAGATCAACGGGGCCAGCAATCATCGGGCGGAGACATCGAGCAACGTATTGAGCGTGAGATCGTTGCGCTTCAACGCCAGACAGAACACCCAGACCTACCACGGGTCGAACCACGACCTGAGCTTCCCCCGACGCCCCCAATGGCGGCAGCCAAGTTCTGCGGACAGTGTGGCACGGCGCGGCGCGGCACAGATCGCTTCTGCACTCAGTGCGGCACGGCATTTGAGGAAGCAGCTTAGACCATGCGACGGCGGGTCATCTATAGCTTGACACTGTGGTCTCTAACGTGGACTGGCATCCTACCAGCTTGGTCAAACCAAATCAATGGTTACGTACTCAATCCTAGCAGCGAAGAGCGCATCAGCAACGTGGAGATTGCTTTTTACGTTCAGCAAAATGAACAAGTATCCGAGATCATGCGCAAAAAGACCGATGATGAGGGCCGCTTCAGTTTTTCAGGTCCCTTCTTAACAGTCGGAACACCTTTTGCCCTAGCTGCTTTTTATGAAGACGTAACGTATTTCAGCTCCACGCTAGATGTGGGAGCTCAAAAACAAGTCATCCTAGAAGTGTACGACCCCACAGACCAGCCCGATGCACTCCGTATAGTCTCGCACAATCTATTCCTAAACGTGAAACAAAATCAGATAGAAGTCATGCACCTAGCGCAGTTTCACAACGAGGAAGAACGGGCATACGTAGGCACGGGCCAAGGTTCTGAACGACAGGTAAGTCAGTTCAATTTACCTCTCGGCGCATTGGATGTCCAAGGCCATTCGGGTCGGATGATACAGATAGATGGCACGACTTTTTTCGACAACCAGCCTCTGCTACCAGGCCATTCTCAGCTCAGCTTTTCCTTCGTCTTGGATCCCACTCAGCTTACCGATGGCTACTGGCACGAAAGTGCCTACCCAACAGAGCAAATAAATCTTTTCGTGCAACCCAGCACGATGCAGATTGACGGAGGCGACTGGACAGACGAAGGCGTGGTAGACCTGCACGGGCAGCAGTACCGGCGACTAAACACAACGGACGTGCAAGCCGGACAGCGCCTGCTTGTTCCTCTACCTGTAAGTCCTCCCATGCGGTGGGTGCTCAAATGGGCAGCTCTGGGCGGCGGCGCACTGGCAGGCGCATTTGTTTTCGTGATGCGAAAGGGACGGCCAAAACAGCCGGCAAACCCCGAAGAAAATTTAGTGCATCTGCGCCAGCAGACACTGGCAGAAATCGCTCAATTAGATACCGAATACGCCGAGCGAAAAGACAATAAAACGTATTGCAAAGCGCGACGACAACTGCTTGACCAAGCCGTCGATTTGACGCGCCGTTTAGAAGGATAAACGCATGCCTGACGACGGTCTTGTCATCGAAAATACCAGCAAACTCTTTGCTTCTTTTGCCGCCCTGCAGTCCGTTCACCTGCGCATCGAACGCGGTCAATTTGTTCTTTTAGCCGGGGCAAATGGGGCCGGTAAGAGCACGCTATTGCGTCTAATGGCCGGCATTAGCCGTCCCAGTAGCGGACGGGTATTGATAGACGGAAAAGATCCACAGCGCGACGCTACAGCCCGCTCAGCTATTGGCTTTCTATCGCATCATACGCTGCTCTACGACGACCTGAGCGCCGAAGAGAATTTGGGCTTCTTCGCTCGAATCTACGCATTGAAAAATCCACAACAAAAAATAGACGAGGCCTTGAAGCAGGTCGGACTGTCGTCACATCGGCATCGGCGTCTACGTACTTTTTCGCGCGGTATGCGTCAGCGTCTAGCCTTAGCGCGTGCGACCCTGCACCAACCGGTAATCCTGCTGCTGGACGAACCTTTTACTGGACTGGACCAACCTGCTCGCACGGCGCTAAGTGAACAACTGTGCAAGCTCAAACAAGCCGGCCATACCTGCATCATGGTTACACACAACCTAGAAGAGGGTGCCCCATTGGCAAACCGGCTCGTCGTGTTGCGTAAGGGATGTCTCTGCCACGATCAGGCGTGGGAGGGATCCGCCGCCGACCTTTCCGCAACCTGCGCACCTTTTTGGGACGGTCTCCGTTGAGCTTCTGGAGCCGTACGCTGGCTATCCTATACAAGGACTTAACAGCCGAATGGAGGGCAAAGGAGCGCCTAAGCCCAATGAGCTTTTTCTCGCTGCTCGTGCTGTTAGTGTTCAACTTTTCCTTTGAGCTGGGCGGAGCCGCCCTGCACGAAATAGGCCCAGGTGTCCTATGGTCGGCTTTCGTATTTGCCTGTCTATTGGGACTCAATCGCTCGTTTGCAGATGAGCGAGAAAACCACTCGCTAGATGCCCTATTGATGGCACCGGGCGATCGCGGTGCTATCTACTTGGGAAAGATGACTGCTAACTTGATATTTCTCCTGGCTGTAGAGCTCATCTGCTTGCCTTTCTTTGCGCTCTTTTTTAATCTCTCTCCCGGCTTTTTTCTACTGCCACTGCTCGGAGTCCTCGTTCTCGGTTCGGCTTGTCTTTCCGCTGCCGGCACGCTCTTTGCCGCTCTTTCGAGCACTATGCGACTACGCGAGTTGCTGCTACCGCTGCTGTTGCTACCCGTAATACTGCCCGCTCTCATCTCCTGCGTAAAAGCCACGGGCCTTGTATTAGACAACCAATTTGGCACAGCGCTGTATCCCTACTTGAAAATGCTCGCCGTTTACGCGATTGTTTTCGTTACCCTTTCACTCATGCTTTTTGAATACGCAATTGAAGAATGAAAAAGAATACTCTAGTTGATAAGGTGCTGCCGCCTTTAGTGTGCATCTCTATGCTGATGGCTTTAGCCGCGGCGCTGCTTTACGCCCCAACAGAGAAGGTTATGGGCGATACGCAGCGCATTTTCTATTTCCACGTACCGGCAGCCATTTCTGCTTTTATCTGCTTTTTTCTCGTCTTTATTGGAAGCGTACAGTACTTGCGCACCCGGTATGCACACTGGGATCGGCTAGCTCTATGTGCCGCAGAACTAGGCGTACTCTTCGGACTTATCGTACTAGTAACAGGACCGCTGTGGGCCAAACCCATATGGGGAGTATACTGGCGATGGGAGCCGCGGCTCACCTCTATGCTCATCGCATTTTCAATTTATGTCGCTTACCTGATGTTGCGCACACAAGGAGCGAGTGGGGGCCAGACACCTCGCATAGCGGCAGTGCTGGGGATCGTGGCTTTTATCAACGTGCCCCTGGTACATTACTCCGTCGACTTATGGGCTGCTGACCAACAATTACACCCCCAGCGCAACGTGGATCTACAGCCAGAAATGCTCTACGCGCTCTATGTATGTTTCGCCGCCTTTTTCCTCCTACTCGCCCTACTCCTTAGACGTCGAATCGAATTGGCAAAAATCGAAGAAGCCGTTGAGAAGATGCGTCAACGCTTAGCGACAGGGATGGATTATTAGAGGACACAACCATGGAAAAACTACAGTATTTATTTTCGGCTTATGCTCTTATATGGGTTATTTTATTTTACTACATATCGCGTCTCCAGCGCCGTACTAAATCACTACAAGAAGAATTGAAGCGCCTAGAAAAAGATCTCGAAGAAGAGTCCTCCACACCATCTTCGCAGTAATCGAGTGTATTTAGAAAGTCAAGTTGACACTGTCTTCACGGACGTGTTATATTCTCACACGTGTCGCAACTGAACAAACCTCCAAACTGCACGCTCTACCTCATGATCCGAATGGAAGTTAGCGGGGTCTACAACAGTAGTCCCCAGTCCTCCTATCCCCAGGTTGTCCTTAAAGAGGTGAACGGTCCCGGCCACTTGCCGATTATTATAGGTCGCTTCGAAGCGACCGCAATTTCTATGGCCCAGAGCGATCAAAAACCGGAAAGACCCATCAGCTACGACCTGACGCAGCAGATTCTGCTTGGCGTCCATTCAAAGATCACTAAGGTCGAAATTACCGACTTACATGAGAGCACCTACTACGCCGAAATCCATTTAGTCGACGAAGACGGTGGTCAACACGTGCTAGACGCCCGGCCCAGCGATGCTATTGCGCTGGCGCTGCGCTTTGATGCACCCATATATGCAGCGGCTCAAATTGTGGAAGAGGCCGGGTTTCAAAAAGCCGTCGAGATACCGCCAGAAACTACGCTGGCCGCCGACCAAGACAGCAAACTCGAAACTCCCGAACGCGCAGATGAAGAGCTAAGCGACGTCTCTGCGCTTGAAACAGAGTCGCTAAACGAACTGGAGCAACTAAAACGGCGCTTGGAGCAAGCTATCGCCGAAGAGGTATACGAAGAAGCTGCACGGCTACGCGACGAAATCAATCGACGAGAAAACCAAAAGTAGCATTACCACAGCTTAATCCGACAAATGCAAGGTCTTTAATACAAATGGCTACCAGTTCCCAAGTCGAGATGATCGTAGTGAAAGTAAGTCCCTACCTACGTGAAGACCGTCCATTAGTGTGGCTAGGAGAAAAGAGCGTCGATCAACCTCGCTTGCTACCCATTGCAATCGGCGAATTTGAAGCCGCTGCAATACAGATGCAGTTAGAGGAGGATGAGCCTATACGACCTATATCTTATGACTTGCTCTCTTCAATGCTCACGCGCTTAGAAGTAGCAGTACGCCAAGTTGTTATACACACTGTGCACCGATCTGTGTACTACGCCAAAGTTGTCGTGGAGAAAGGTCATAAAATACAGGACGTAGATTCGCGACCCAGCGACGCCATTGCCTTAGCCCTTAGGACCGGATCACCCATATTTGTCTCACGCGAACTGTTGAATGAGGTTGGCATAGAGCCCTTGAAAACGGAATCTAACGTAGAAAATACCTTGGACCGCTTCAGCGAATTAGAGCCCCAGATAACCGGCGTGCTTTCTGACAGAGACGAAGCGATTACGTCAGAAACAGCTGATGGGAAGGATGACCTGGTGAATTTAGAGCCAGTGCTTGCAGAAGAGCCCGGTGAAGAAATGGACGAATTGGGCATGCTCAAGGTACAGCTGGAAAAGGCGGTTCTTTGCGAAGAGTATGAAGAGGCGGCGCGACTGCGCGACGAAATAGAGTCTCTCGTCAACAAAAACAAACCCTGAAAAATTCTTTTTTCACTTGGGGCAACCCCGCTACGGGGATGAATCCCTTTACCCCTCATACAAATTGATTATGAAGCTGCTTCCGCAAACCTTTGGCGCTCTCCTGTTCGGTCTGCTATTGAGCTGTGGCTCTCAAAACGAGCAATTTGAAACCCCTTATGACACCTTTCGTGCCCATCAAAAGGCTATAAAAGAAGGGGATCTGGATCTTCTCTGGAGAACTTACAGTTTGGCCTACCGCGACCAGCAGGTGCGCGCCAGCTGGCGACGTCTGTGGCGTGAAATGCCTAGTGAAAAAACAACGGCACTGCTGCAGAGAGAGATTTCTGAAGAGGAAATAATAAACGATCAGATTGCCTATCTGCTTTTTGATCCAACAACGCTAGAGAGCGAACGCCAGTCGCCATTCTTCTATTTTATACGTGAAAATAAGGAATGGAAAATCACCACCCATCTCGATAGCACTTTCCATCAAGCACTAGAACGCGCAATCGAACAAGGCGAGTATAAGCTGCCCGAAAGCTTTTAGCCCCTTTTCTATAGCCCATGAGATCATTTGGGCAATCTGCTCGGTATAGGCCTTATCTGTACAACGGGGTTGAAAGCGTTTGTTAGCGGCTAGTGCTACGAATGCCCTAACACGCCATAAGTAAATGTTAATAAAGCATTAAAATGGTAATTTTTGGATATACGATTATCTATTTTCCAGTGTGAATAGCTCATTATCATTCATTGAGAAAGCATTTAAAATGAATCGTAAATTCATCACATAAGAAAATGATTACGGTGGGCTGTATACTGTGAAACGACGCTTGCTTCCGCCACGCATGAATTAGGTAACTCAAACTCTCATGGTACTTATATCAGCGGTTTTGCATCCCTAACAGCCACTTGGCACCGAAATAGCGCTGATAACACATAATGTCAACGCCGTTCACTCATCGGCCCCATAAATTGGTTCCGTAGAGTCGAAGGCATCAGGACAAAAACCTTGGGGGCAAATAGTTTCTCACGTACGCTGTCTCTCCCTTTAATAGAGGATCTACACACTAGTAGCGAGCTAAGTTAGAACGAGCGCTGCCATTTGACTCGCTGATTCGAGCCAAAAGAACGCAGTCAGAGCAACAACCATTGCAATACCCCAAACGGTGCGACGACGCAGCAGTGATAGCCCAAAGCACTCTTTTTGCAAAAAGCAGTCCAAATTTTGCTGAAATGCCGCCGAAGGGCCCTGCGCAGCCAGTTCGTTTATAGCGCTCTTAACTTGTCGAACTTCCATTAATATACTTGTGCAGTTGGGGCAGAAGCGCAGATGACTCTCCAGGATTTCTTTGCTGGCTTCATCTAACGTACTTTCTATATATTCAGAAAACCATTCTTCAAACTCTTCACAATCCAAACCGATAACTCACCCTTCTCCGTGAAATGTGATTTCTATCCATAATATGACCCCGTTAAAAAAGCCTAGTTCCCATACATTTTTCAAGGAATGGCAGCCGTAACCGATAAATACAATATGCGATGGATATCAATACAAACCCCCTGGACTCTAAAATACTGTTCCCTTTGCCGACTTATTGCCCTAGTGTCCGTAATCGTCATGCAGTCGATAACAGCAGGATGTGGCCTGCGCACTGTTCCGCCTGTTCGCTATATACCTATTTTAGGTAAGGAAAAAGAGGTAAAAACAACCCAGCTGCTTTCCCGCGCGCTTCAGGATCGCGACATAGCTGTCCGCGCTCACGCCGTGAAGTTGCTAGACGTATTGAGTCAGAGTAATGATGATAAGTTGAAAAAGCAGGTTGCCCGAGTACTGGGCATGGCTTCTAAGGATAGCGATCCGGGAATTCGGCTACAGGCGATCGAAACGTTGGGTAAGATGGAAGCCCTGTTCGGCAATAAGTATTTACACGCCGCACTCAGAGATCCCAACCCCTTTGTCCGAGAGCGCGTAATGCAGGTTCTCAACGAACGCCAGGCACAGATCCCTGATTCCTAGTTCACTTCACAAGTGGCTACAGTCTCTCTATTTAAGGGTCTAGTCGACTCCGTGGGAACAGGTAGAGAAGAATATTTATTCTTCATCCGGCTCTAATCCCATGCTTTCCAACATGGCCATTAGCCCATTCCACTGTTTGTCGTTCATCGCTTCCACCAGTTTTATCAAACCCGGCACATTGCGCTTCTTGCCCACTCTATAGCAGCGCTCAAACACATCCACCCAATGAGGATCGGAAAGTCCAGCTGTAATCTCTGACCGACTCAGCGCATCCAGAACTTTCGAATCAAAAGGGGCATCCGCCTCTAGTAGTTGGTTGATGAGAGCATCCGTAAGCGCGCGTTCCATCAGGGAAAAGAGTGCGCGAGCCGGAGCCGGCGAGTCGGCAGCACGTGCTTCATAGGCGGCCAGTAAAACGCGTGTTGTATCTAATTTGAGGACCTGGGCCAGCTTTACACACACTTCGTCAGACGGAACCTTTTCCCCCTTTTCTATCTGGCCAACATAGGTTGCCCACACGCCATCAGGTTTTTGCGTTGTCTTTAATTGCTCGGCCAAAGCGCGTTGACTGATGCGGGCAGCCAAGCGCGCATCCTTTATCATATCGGAAAATGACATTTGTTAAGTTCCTATAATTTAAAAAGCTTATGATTATTTCAATGTTCTATTCTTTTCGCGAAGTATACCTCTAATATATACACCAACAAGTGTGTGTGCAAGGCGGTCCGTGATTTTTACCCACTTGCAAATACTTCTTGACAACACAAAGTAGCGTGTGTAAATTAGGTCGGAGTTTAGGTACACTTGCACAGACGGTTGATCAAACACGCACAAAAGTGTGTGTAAAAATGACTTTGAGTGTGGCGGTCTGCTGAGTGAACAAATACATACCGTAAAGCTCGGATCCCCCTTTTCGGGCCCCTGGGGTCTTCAACATTACCTCCCCACACCGCCTCGTTTGAGGATCTCAATTACGGTTTGCGATCGCACAGTCTGACCGCTACACTCTTGATTTTATCCCCAAGGCGGCCCATCTTTCCCTGATGGACCGCCCTTTTTTTACACGTCCTCACATTTTACTTAGAACAGTTTCCCATGCGCATATGTATGGTTGCCTTTAGCGATTTGCGTTTCGACTATCGAATATTTCGTGAAGCGACCTCGCTGCACCAAGCCGGACACAGTGTGACAATCATCGCTGCCGCTTTCAGCGACACGCCTTTGGAAGGCTGGGACGCCTTTGATACGCACCTTATCGCGATTGACCGAAGACGGTCGCTACGCCGCCTTTACCCTGTATTCTGGCACAAGACAGGACACGTACTCAAAACAGTAGAAGCCGACGCATATCACGCCCATGATCTCGACGCTCTCTGGCCTACGGCTAGAGCGGCCCGGCGTAATAACCGACCGCTGGTGTACGATTCGCATGAGTTCTGGACAGAACAGTCTTCGCTCGTGCACAGACCCGTTATGCGCAGCATGTGGAGTCGTCTCGAGAAAGCACTCATACAGCACGTGGACCATGCCATTACCGTCAGTCCATCCATCGCTCGCTCGCTCCAAGCGCGCTATCCTTCGCTGGGACCAGTAACAGTGCTTCGCAACCTGCCCCTGTACAAGCCCCATGAAGATAGCGATTTGATTCGGCAAACGCTCGACATAGCGCCAGAACGTCCAATTGTCTTGTACCAAGGGGGCTTTTTAACGGCCAATGGCCTACACGAACAAATTAACGCGGCCAAAAACTTTAATGACGCAGCATTTGTACTGATAGGAGACGGTCCGTGCGAAGCAGAGTTAAAGGACTTGGTCCGCCAGACAGAATTGGAGAACAGCGTGTACTTCATAGACCGCGTACCTTTTCACCAACTACACGCATACACCTGTTCAGCCGACTTAGGTCTCTGTTTGATTAGAGGCACGGGGCAAAGTTTCTACTATTCACTGCCCAACAAGCTGTTTGAGTATATGATGGGCGGTCTCCCCGTATTGGCCAGCAATTTTCCAGAAATGCAGCGCGTTGTGGAGGAAACGGGAGCCGGAGCCGTGACGGATCCCGAAGACATAGAAGCTATAAGCAAAGCTGTTTGCGCCTTATTATGGGATAGCGCCGGACGACGAGCACAGCGCGCAGCCTCTCTAAGCGCGGCCCAACGCTTCAACTGGGAATGCGAATCCGAAGCTCTCACCGCACTGTATGAAAAACTCTAATGAAGCGAAATAATCCATCCATCAGCGTTGTGATGCCGACCTACGATGAAGTCGAGAGGCTGTGTGCCGCATTGATGAGTCTGAGTCAGCAAGACTACCCAACAGACAAAGTAGAGATCATTGTAGTGGATGATGCCTCACCCACCCAGGCAGACGGCGAGAGGTTACAGCGAGCACTCGCGCCTTTCACACTGAAATTATTAAGGCACGAAACAAACCAAGGTCGGGCTAAAGCACGCAATACGGGCCTGCGATACGCTACAGGCGATATCATAGTCTTTCTTGACAGCGATATGACGGTGGAACCTAACTTCATCCGCGTCCACGCGGCCGGACACAAACGCGAAGAGAATACCATATTTATTGGCAATATTGTATGGGGACGCGACATTTCCCCCAACGCCTTGACCCGCTATGTAGAACGACGGGGTGTGCATAAGATAGATGGTCAAGGAAGCGTGCACTTTAAGTGTTTCGTCACGGGAAATTCTTCCCTCAGACGAGATCTGCTAGAACATGTTGGACTCTTTGACGAAGACTTTACCGTGTACGGTGGCGAAGATTTAGAACTAGGCTACCGACTGCACATAGCAGGTGCTCAATTTAGCTATTTAGAAAGTGCCGTTTCTCACCACAATCACATCCGCCCAATAGACCAGCTGTGTCGCCTCATGTATACCTACGGTCAAGGTTCGATGCCCGTGTTAGTAGATAAACATCCTGATTTAGCGCCTGTTTTACGCCTTGACTTCCTCCAGCAGCCCATCTTCTCTCCCAAACGAGTCCTGTTAAAAACAGCTCTTCTGCCAGGAGTGTACTGGCCTTTTTACTGGGCTACTGTGCTTTTAATGCACTGGCGAGTCCCCGACCTACTTTTCGATTATCTTTTGTGGAGTAACCGCACCCGGGGCTATGTGCAAAGAAATAGGCATATATCTACTTAAGTGTGTTTAAAAAAATGAACTTAGAATATCCAAATCCGCGTGGCATAATGTGGGTCGTTCTGCCCGCTCTTCTCGTCGCTCAATTTATCGTTTGGCCGATCACAAGCCTCATCAGTCCACACCTCGGAATTGCTGCTACCGAGCTGACGCTACTGTGGTTTGCTGCACTCTACATAAAGCGCAATCGTTTGGTGAGTGAGGATCTGCTACTGTTCAACGCAACCCCCATTTCGACGATGCTCCTCGTTGTTCCGACAGCCCTAGCGGGAGGCCTGCTCGTTGGCGAACTCGACTTATACGCTGATATTTTGCTGCGTCAGTTCGATTGGCCAGCACCAGTAAGATTACAGCGTAACATATTAGAAATACAGATAGTTAAATCCTTTTTAGATCTGCCAAAGATTGGACTTTCTGTTGTATTTTTACCCGGTATATGCGAGGAGCTATTCTTTCGGGGCTTTGTCCTTACAGGTATGTGTGTTCACGTTGGGACAAAAAGAGCGCTCTCTGTATCAGCAGCCCTCTTCGCTCTGGCGCACTTTAACCCATGGCAGTTTCCCGCTCTCTTCGCTATGGGTTTTTTATTGGCGATGCTCGTCTATTGGACCCACAGCATCTATCCAGCCATAATAGCGCACAGCACAAACAATGCACTTTCAGTTACCGGCATCAATCTACGAACGCATTATGGAATTGATGGACTAGCCAGCGGCGAACCACTGTCTACCGTCGCGCTACTCGCATCATTCCTCGTGCTGTGTGGAGGACTTTGGGCCATTGCCCAAGGCAAGCGCTTTATGCCCCTGATTGCCAGCGAAGAGGAACCCTATGTTTCGAGACTGCACGGAGCGAACGAGTAAGATATAAAAAACTCCGCTCCAGCCTGTGATTTAGGGCCGGAACGGAGTCATGTTTACATCCACACCGTAAGCACGTCGGACGAGTAATTATGCCAGCGCGCGTTCGATGGTCTCTCCAATTTCAGCTGGACTCTCACAAACGTGAATGGCTGCCTCTTTCATGGCAGCCATTTTATCTTCAGCCGTTCCTTTGCCGCCGGCTACAATGGCTCCTGCGTGCCCCATGCGCCTCCCTGGAGGAGCGGTGCGACCTGCGATAAAGCCAACGACAGGTTTGTCATAATGCTGCTTAATGTATTCTGCTGCCTCTTCCTCGGCCGTTCCACCAATCTCACCAATCATCACAACAGCATCCGTGTCGGCATCATCTTTAAACAAAGCAAGCGCGTCGACGAAGCGAGTGCCAATAACGGGATCGCCACCGATGCCAATGGCTGTAGACTGGCCTAAACCACGCTCTGTCAGTTGTCCCACGGCCTCGTACGTCAGCGTACCACTACGCGAAATGATTCCGATGCGGCCAGGCTGATGAATGAAACCCGGCATAATGCCAATTTTACACTTTCCCGGACTAATGATTCCAGGACAGTTAGGACCAATCAATCGAGTTGAACGGGCCTGCACATAGTGGTACGCCTTAACCATGTCATCGACGGGAATACCTTCGGTGATGCAGACTACTAACGGCAAACCGGCATCGGCCGCTTCCATAATAGCATCACCGGCAAAAGGCGGCGGCACGAAGATGACAGACGCGTTAGCTCCTGTCTCTGCTACGGCATCGGATACTGTGTCAAAAACCGGGACACCCTCAAAAATTTGTCCCCCCTTACCAGGCGTCACTCCACCCACGACTTGAGTACCGTACTCAAGCATTTGCTTAGCGTGGAAGGAACCCTCCCCGCCCGTGATGCCCTGAACGATAACTTTGGTATTTTCGTTTACTAAAACGCTCATTCTAACCCCGTTTATTGTATGGCCGCTACGGCTTTTTCAGCCGCATCTTTGAGGCCGATTCCAACGGCAAAGTCCATATCTGATTCCTCCAACATCTGGGCTGCCACATCGGCGTTAGTTCCAGCTAAGCGGACGACGATGGGCACATTAACATCAATGTTCTTGCGCGCCTGAATAACCCCTTCAGCCACGCGATCGCAGCGCACAATCCCGCCAAAAATATTGATAAGAATGGCTTTTACATTGGGATCGGACAGCAAAATTTTAAACCCGTTCTCAACGGTCTGAGCACTGGCACCCCCTCCAACGTCGAGAAAGTTTGCCGGCTCGCCACCGGCCAATTTAATGATGTCCATCGTGCCCATAGCCAACCCCGCACCGTTGACCATACAGCCAATATTCCCATCCAGTTTAATGTAATTCAAGTCATATTTGGAAGCCTCAACTTCAAGATCTTCTTCTTCGTCAAGATCGCGCATTTCCTCAACGTCTTTGTGGCGATAGAGCGCGTTATCGTCAAAGTTGATCTTGGCATCCAAAGCCAGCACCTGACCATCCTTAGTGGTGACCAGCGGATTAATCTCGGCAATAGAGCAATCGGCACCAACAAACGCCTTGTATAGCTTGAGAATTAGGCCCGCCGCCGCTCGCACCTGCGCACCCTCGAAACCCAATCCGAATGCCAGACGCGTGGCTTGAAACGGCTGTATACCAACGCTGGGATCCGCAGTTTCCCGCAAAATCTTTTCTGGATTGGTCGCTGCCACCTCTTCAATTTCAACACCCCCTTCACGACTGGCCATGACCACGAGCTTACTCTGTGCGCGGTCCAAAGTGATGCCGAGATAGAATTCGCGGTCTATGTCGGAAGCCTTTTCAACCAATACTTGCTTAACTTTTTGGCCCTCGGGACCTGTCTGGTGCGTCACCAACTGCATCCCGATGATAGCTTCGGCGGCCTGACGCGCTTCGGCAGCATTACTGGCTACCTTTACGCCTCCTCCCTTGCCACGCCCACCTGCATGAATTTGTGCTTTAACAACAGCTTTACCACCCAACTCTTCAGCGATCTGCTCCGCCTCATCTGGGGTATGGGCAACACGACCATCTGGCACGGCTACGCCATATTTTCGCAGTATTTCTTTACCCTGAAATTCATGAATTTTCATCTTAAAAACCTTTGTTTCTTCGTAATTGGGAAGGCTACGAAATGACCGAAAGTTTTGCAAGCGAGACAAATCAATCGTCGCGATAATCGCGATGATAAAAACACGATTTTTTAACCAATTTTCATAAAAGCGAAATATTTGACCTTACTTATATTATGTGTATTATCTTATGTCTGGCGTTTACTTAAACACTGGACTATTTGTAGAAAACGGTCAACAAAATGTACACCAATTTCATAACCTCGCCAATAGCAAAAAAATTAGGAATGGCCATAACAGGTCTGATTTGGTACGGTTTTTTAGTAGGACATCTGATAGGTAACTTCCTCTTGTTTAAGGGAGACGGAGGTGAAGCTTTTGATACTTACGCTGAGTTTCTCGAAAATTTTCCTTTACTAATTCCGATAGAACTTTTTTTAGTAGCGGCAGTTGCATTACATGTGTATTTGGCAATAAGTGTCACAGCTGACAATAGGCGTGCGCGACCTGTTGGCTACCAAGTAAATCGTTCATCAGGTGGGAGAAGCTTTGCCTCGTCATCCATGGCATATACCGGCACTCTGACATTAGTTTTCATTATCGTGCACGTAGCAACTTTCAAATTTGGCGATCGCATTGATGGATCACTCTACAAACTTGTGGTACAAACATTTCAACAAACTGGTTATGCTGTATGGTACATCATAGCGATGCTCGTTTTAGGTTTTCACCTATGGCATGCATTTCATAGCGCCTTTCAGACTCTCAGCTTACGCTCGAAGATTATTCGCAACGTGGGATCTGTGCTCTGCATATTTATTGCTACAGGCTTTGCCTTGCTGCCTATCGCAGCATACGTAGGTATAATTAAATAAAGGAATTTACGGATGGCACTTGACGCACACATTCCTAGTGGACCAATAGCAGAAAAGTGGGATAACCATCGATTCGATCTCCAGCTAGTTAACCCAGCAAATAAACGTAAACACACCGCAATTATTGTAGGAACCGGCTTGGCTGGCGGTTCAGCAGCAGCAACACTGGGGCAACTTGGTTACAACGTGCTTTCTTTTTGCTCGCAGGACTCTCCTCGCCGTGCACACAGCATCGCAGCACAAGGTGGGATAAACGCTGCCAAGAATTACCAAAACGATGGTGACAGCATTTATCGGCTCTTCTACGATACTGTTAAAGGCGGTGACTACCGAGCGCGAGAAGCTAATGTATACCGCTTAGCTCAAGTCAGTACCCAAATAATAGACCAGTGCGCAGCACAAGGAGTACCGTTCGCACGTGAGTATGGTGGCACATTAGCTAATCGGTCTTTCGGGGGTGCGCAAGTTTCACGCACTTTTTATGCACGGGGTCAAACAGGACAGCAACTCCTCTTGGGTGCCTATAGCTCAATGATGCGTCAGGTGCATACTGGCAAAGTAAAACTTTTTCCTCGTCGCGAAATGCTTGAGTTAGTGGTAATAGATGGCAAAGCGCGTGGTATAATCGTCCGTAACTTAGATAGCGGGAAGATTGAACGTTACGTTGCGGATGTTGTAATCTTAGCGACTGGCGGCTACGGGAACGTGTTTTATCTATCGACCAACGCTAAGGGGTGTAACGTAACAGCTGCTTGGCGCGCTCACAGGAAAGGTGCTTTGTTCGCTAATCCTTGCTACACCCAGATTCATCCAACGTGCATTCCCGTGTCTGGAAGTTATCAGTCGAAACTTACCTTGATGAGTGAGTCTTTAAGAAACGACGGCCGCGTTTGGGTTCCAAGAAAAACGAATGATACGCGGTCACCAGAACAGATACCCGAAGACGATCGCGATTACTATTTGGAGAGACGATATCCAAGCTTCGGTAATCTGGTACCAAGAGATGTTGCCTCGCGGGCTGCAAAAGCCGTGTGTGACGAGGGGCGGGGCGTCGGGAAAACGGGACGGGCTGTTTATCTAGATTTCGCCGATGCTATTGACCGCGATAGTGAACAAGTAATACGTCAAAAGTACGGTAATTTGTTCGACATGTACAGCGAAATTACTGATGAAAACCCTTACAAGACACCGATGCGCATATACCCCGCTGTTCACTATACCATGGGAGGTCTTTGGGTTGATTACAACCTCATGAGCAACTTGCCCGGTTTATTTGTTTTGGGTGAGGCTAATTTTTCTGACCATGGTGCCAACCGACTCGGGGCCAGCGCATTGATGCAAGGCCTAGCTGATGGATACTTCGTAATTCCAAACACGTTAGGCGGCTATATTGCTTCTGAGAAAATCGATCAAGTCACAACAAGTCATCCCGCTTTTGACGAAGCCGAACAACAAGCTACTGATCGAATCGAAAAACTTCTCTCTATAAATGGCTCGCGCACTGTGGACGACTTTCACCGCGAGCTAGGTTTGGTAGTATGGGACTATTGTGGTATGTCTCGAAACGCTGAAGGGTTGATAGAGGCCCGAAGGAAAGTTCAGTCGATTCGAGATGAGTTTTGGGAAAACGTGACTATTACAGGCACGCTAGGAGGGGTGAACAAGGTTTTGGAACGCGCGGGCAGGGTCGCTGACTTCATGGAGTTTGCTGAACTAATGATGGTTGATGCCTTAACGCGTGACGAATCATGCGGCGGACACTTTCGCGAAGAACATCAGACAGAAGAAGGCGAGGCCAGACGCGATGATGAAAACTTTGCTTTCGTATCGGCTTGGGAGTTCACCGGAGTTGGTCAAAATCCAATTTTGCACAAAGAGGACCTCATTTTTGAAAACGTGCACTTGACCCAAAGGAGTTACAAGTGAGCTTGGCGCGGCGGTTAAAAGCTATTACTGAATTTTTTTCAAAATCTCAGCCGGTTGAGACTAATGAAGAAAAAAGTCATAGCGAGAATATGAACCTCACACTGAAGGTGTGGCGGCAAAATGGAACAGACGACAAGGGTGAAATGGTTTCATACTCAGCCAATGACATAAGTCCTGAAATGTCTTTCCTGGAAATGCTAGATGTGGTAAACGATCAACTTGAGTCTGAGAGCATTGAACCCATCGCATTTGACAGTGACTGTCGTGAAGGTATTTGCGGCATGTGCAGCCTCGTCATTAACGGTCAACCTCACGGGCCTGGCAGCGGGACGACAACCTGCCAAATCTATATGCGTAGCTTCACTGACGGCTCCACAATAACTATTGAACCCTGGAGAGCCAAAGCCTTTCCCATAACGCGTGATCTTTGCGTTGATCGCTCGGCTTTCGACCGGATCACACAGGCTGGTGGATATGTATCAATGAACACCGGCTCTGCACCAGACGCCAATTCAATACCAATCGCTCAAGACTTAGCAGAAGAAGCAATGGATGCTGCAGCTTGTATCGGATGCGGTGCGTGTGTTGCTTCATGCAAAAATGCTTCAGCTATGCTTTTTGTGGGTGCTAAGGTGAAACATCTGAATATTCTGCCCCAGGGCCAACCCGAACGACAAAAAAGAGTCGCTGCCATGGTCGATTCCATGAAGGAAGAAGGCTTTGGAAATTGCACAAATGAATATGAATGCGAAGCTGTCTGTCCAAAAACAATTTCAGCGGACCATATTGGATTTCTCAACAGAGATTACGTAAAGGCTAAAATCAGCGGACAATAAGATTTCGTGCGGATAAAATTAAAAAGGGGGTATTGGCTTGATGCCAACACCCCTTTTTTTCGTCCAAAACTGTTATGTAGATTACACGGTCACAACATTTACACGCTTGCGACTTCTGCCAACTTTCTCAAACTCCACCTTACCATCAGCTGTTGCAAAGAGTGTATCGTCGCCACCTTTTTTCACGTTAGCACCGGGATGAATACGAGTACCACGTTGACGAATAATAATGGTGCCAGACGTGACGGTTTCACCGCCGAATCGTTTAACGCCGAGGCGTTGAGAATTGCTATCACGCCCGTTTTTGGAACTACCTACGCCTTTCTTATGAGCCATGGCGTTTTCCTTTCAGATAGTCTCTAGTTAGGGAGGACGATGTCCTCAATCTGAATCTCGGTGTAGTCTTGGCGATGCCCATTGCGATTGCGATAGGTCTTACGGCGCTTCATCTTAAAGACGACTATTTTTTTTTCGCGACCGTGACCTACGACAGTGGCTGAGACACTGGCTCCTTCTACAGTAGGACTGCCTACTTTTGTGTCGCCCTCATCGGAAACCAACAAAACTTCTGTAAACTGCTGGGAGTTTCCCTCTTCAGCCCGAATCTTGGGCACGCGCACGCGTTGACCCTTCTCAACCCGAATTTGCTCACCTGCTATTTTAACGACTGCGTACATCTTACTTCTCCAAATAAGATCATTGTTTCAATTCACCAGCATTCTGGGAAGCATATAAAATAAGATGCCAGCCTCAATCTGTCAAACACTAAACTCAGCAGTTACGTCAAGGCTACGCTTTAGTGAGAAGAAACGATAATCCTGAGGAGAAAGCGAAGTATCACTTTCCACCTGTAGGCGTGCCTTAGTCGATTTTCGTAGGGACCTCAACCGCTCTTCGCGATTCTCCAAGATATACGTTGCAACATCTGGATGAACCTTGAGCACGTATTTTCTTTCGCGCGTTGCCGCAAAGGATCTTTGCAACCAGCGCTCTATTTTAGTCATAGTCGTGTCCGGACCCATAACGCGCCCCGTGCCCGAACAAACGGGGCAGGGTTCACTATGGTCGTGCAATAAATTGGGCCGCACGCGTTGTCGCGTCATTTCAAGCAAGCCAAACTCACTAAGGCGCGAACTAACGGATATCTTCGCACGATCTCTTCGCACTTCATCAATAAGGCGATCAACAATCTTTTTTCTGTTTCGCTCCTCGTTCATATCGATGAAATCGATAACCACAATACCGCCAATATCCCGCAGGCGCAGTTGACGGGCAACTTCGCCTGCGGCTTCAAGGTTCGTATTTAAATTGTTTTCCTCTTGGTCGTCCGATCCCACATATCGAGCAGAGTTCACATCGATAAATGTTCCTGCTTCTGCAAAGTCAATCACTAAAGCTCCCCCTCGACGCATCCAAACCGTGCGATGCGTTAGCTTCTCAATTTCTTGCTCAATCTTATAAGCGTCGAAAATAGGTCGGCGTTCTTTATGGAGCGCTATGCGCTTCACCAGTTGTGGTGACACCTGACGAAGATAGGAGAGTATTTCTTCGTAAAGGGCTTCATCGTCCACAACGACCCGCTCTACGTTATCGGTAAATAAATCTCGAATAACGCTTGAAGTCATCCCCATCTCTTTATGTATTAGAGAAGGAGCGGAGTGCTTCTTTCCATTTTTAAGCAAACGCTGATGATTCTTAACTAATTGCTTCAAATCTCGTTTAAGATCTTTCTCTTTTTTATCACGGCTTTCCGTGCGCACAATCACCGAATATCCATCGGGCCGAATTCTTTCTACGACATCACGAAGGCGACGGCGTTCATTCCAACTAGAGATTTTGCGCGAAACTCCAACCCAACTACCTCCGGGAACTAAAACGACAAAGCGGCCAGGCAAAGACAGTTGTGTTGTTATCCTAGCCCCCTTCGTGCTTATTGGCTCTTTGGAGATCTGAACAATGGCCTCATCGCCCTTTTTAATAAGCTTCTGAATAGGTGGCTGACTTTGAAAACGGCGGCGGCCTCGCGACCCCCCTTTCCCATCTTCCTCTGCTCCAGGATCCATCATATCACGAGCCTGTAGAAAAGCTGTGCGTTCCTGTCCAATGTCTACAAAGGCAGCCTGTAAACCCGGCAACACAGCCGTCACAGTACCTTTGTAGATATCGCCAACCATACGCTGGTTTTCAGGCCTTTCAACCCACAGTTCGGCCAACCGATCGTCCTCAACGATCGCAATGCGCGACTCGTTAGAAGCTGCATTAATGTAAATATCCGTACGCATAAAGCTTTCCCTATGTTATAACGCACAACATGCCTGCAAGGAAAGACTATAGGAAGAAAAGGCGCAAATCCCCACCTCAGTGGGGACTCTTATTGGGAAGGTAGCTTAAAACTCTTCGGGGCGAACGAAACTGTGCTCTTACTACACGGCAACCCCAACGGGCCGATTCGACTCAATATCGATCTAGTCCCTAAAGGGGTCTTACGGCTCAAGCCATCATAATATTACAAGGCCAATAGGAGCCACTTACAGAATTGAGGGGTCCGCTGTTCCCGCACTAAACGAAAACTAATGTGCAAAAACGCGCCGCACCCAATTCCTTAAAAAATCATTATAAACAAATACTTACGGGAAAACGTAAGATGTTCAAAACCCGAAAAGAGACCTTCGATGCTGCCCTTATAAAAAAGCGCCTACAGGTCCCTGCTTCTACAAGATAAAGTTGTATTTAATTCATTCTATAATACAGAAAAACAAAGGTTTGTATCATTTAAAATACGAAGTGGCCCGACCACAAGCAAGTATCAATCTATTCCAGCCAACGTCTCTTTATATTTACTTACATCGCTCAAAACGGCAACTGCTTTTTCTAACTGAATATCATTTTGCAAATCGAGACGTTGTTGAGCTTTCTTTCCTTTAAAACGCAATGCGAGTTCTCGTTCCAAACCGAACCGTATTTCCTGTTCTAACCCTACAGTAAATCCCTCACCACGCTCCCTTTCAAAAGCCTTTTCAAGCTCTTTGAGCAATGGACCAATCTCTTTCCAACCCATCTCATCAACCATCTTTCTCAGTGAGATTAACTGATTACTGCCCAGATCATAGTCGTCTTTTTCATTGGCCAAACGAACAAACTCTTTAAACGAATCCAACATCAGTTTGTCCACTTTAATAGAGCCGGCTTCTAGGGAGTCAGACGAAGTATAATCGATAACAAAGTCAAAAAAGAGGCGCCTTCTCTCCAAATTGTGCACATAGCGGGAAGGGCGCTTAGCCGCTATGCTGATATCGGGTTTTATGCCCCCACCACCAAATACAGTCCTTCCCCGCTTTGTCACATATTGATCCAAGCCACCCAAAGAATCAACCCTACTGGCCGACGACTTGGATTCCATACCCACTAAGTCAACCAAACGACTGGTCAACAGGGTTTGGGCTGTGCCAGGATCAATATCAAAACGAGCTTGAAGCGATGAAAGGGCAGCCTCTTCATCTCCCGCTTCTAATATGACATCCATAACCAACGCAGCTGGAAGTTCGTGATCTTCCACCTTGATTCGATTGCCTTGGTCCGCCTGTCCTGAATAATCCTTATGTATACTACGACCACTAGGAGTATAGTATAAGGCCGTAGTCAATTTCAGCGCACTTCCAGCCATTTCGTGCAGATCGAATATCGTTTGAACTGAGCCTTTACCAAACGAAGAAGTGCCAATTAAAACACCACGATCATTATCTTGAATGGCCCCAGCAACAATCTCAGAAGCACTCGCACTGCTATCATCAATGAGTACGACAAGCGGGAGATTACCCCCAACAGGCCTTCGCTGTGAAGCCTTGGTCTCTTCTCGACGACCATCGCGCTCCCGTATAGAAACGATGGGAACACCCTTTGGTAGGAACAGATCTGCAACTTGAGTAGCTTGTGTCAGCAATCCACCCGGGTTACCACGCAAATCAAGGATGATTCCTTTGACATTTTTAGCTATTAAGTCTCTTACTGCCTGTTCCACTTCTTCAGAGGTTCTCTCTGAAAAACGGGTCTGGCGCATGCTGATATAGCCGATTTCCTCCCCTATCACTTCAACAAGGGAGACACTTTTAATCTCTATAATTTCGCGAACGATTGACACATCGCGTTCTTTTCCGCCAGTTCGGGGGGCAATTGTTATTTGAACTGAAGTTCCGGGTTCCCCTCTCAGAGCGGCCACAATAGCATCTAACGATAGATCACGCGTATCCTTACCCTCCACCGACATGATCATATCCCCCGTCCGCAGACCTGCTCGAAAAGCAGGTGTATCCTCTATCGGTGATATGATTATGGGGTAATGGTCTTTTATAGCGACGGTAATGCCCAAACCCGCGAATTTACCCGTGGTATCTTGGCGCAGTTGGAGCAAACCCTCTTCATCGTAAAACTGACTATATGAATCTAGGTGATCGAGCATGCCTTCAATGGCAGCCTGCATGATTTCTTGGTTATTTAAGCTCGCATAATAGCTATCGACGATACGAGCATATACAGCCCCAAACCGTTCCCATCCAAGGTTAACTTCTTTGTACGGATCGGTTGGAGACGCCCATAAAGCCACGGGCAACCAATAAATAAAAGCTACAAACAAACTGTAAAAACATCTCTTCATGCTAAACTCATCTATTTAAAGCCAAGCCCAGCGCTTTAATAGGGCTTTTTTAATGTCCTGGGCAATATCATCAGGGTCTTGATGGGCGTCTACAGCTACAGCGTTCGGGTCTTCTTTAAAAACGGCCTCATATCCCAGCGCAACACGCTCTTGTAAGAACTGACCGGCTTCTTCCAAACGGTCTATCTGTTCGGCTCTACGCACTCTGCGTCGGAGCGCTTCTTCCACAGAAATGCGTAAAAATAAAGTCATATCTGGAATGCAGGACCCTATTGCCATTTCGTTTACTTTCTCCACCAAATCCCTGTTTAGACCACGCCCAAACGATTGATACGCAACAGAAGACACTGTAAAACGGTCGCAAACAACTATACTCCCTCGGTCCAAGGCTGGTGCAATCAGCTCTTCGACATGCTGAGCGCGACTAGCCGCGTATAGAAATAATTCCGTAAGAAAAGATGTTTCTTTCCAATTGGGATCTAATACAAGGTGGCGTATACGCTCAGATAAGGGAGTACCACCCGGTTCACGAGTTCGAACTACTTCGTGACCGCGACCCTTAAGAAATTTGCAAAGGTGTTCGACTTGGGTAGTTGTTCCACTCCCATCAACGCCCTCGAAAACAAGAAACAATCCTCCTATCTTAGACATTAATAGAACTCAGGATTTGAACAATACTCCAAGGAATTAAGATGTACCCTGCTGCACCGCACTGGTTGGATTATGTGAGGTTTTGAGCTTGTTCCGTATGTAAGTAAGACGTTCTACAACGGTGTAGTTAGTCGTAACTGCAAGAAGAGCCAAAACAAAAACAAGGCCATTATGGCTGATCAAACAGCCCAGTCCAAGAGCCAATAGTCGCTCTGGGCGCTGCATAAAACCGACTTTGCAATCTTCTCCAAGACCTTCTGCTCTGGCACGGACATAACTAACCATAAGCGAGCCCGTGATAGCAAAAAATAAAATACCCGTAGCAATCCATTCGTCCCTACCAATGAGATAGGCCCCAATCCCGAAGTAGATAAAGATTTCTGAATACCTGTCGGTTGTAGAGTCTAGCAGGGCACCAAACTTTGTTTCTTTTTGCCCCTCCCTGGCAACTTGACCATCAAGTATATCGCAAAGACCTGCTATCATCATAACCACTGCACCCCAGCGTAACTCGCCTTTGGCAAAAACCACAGTAGCCCCCATGTTCATTAACAAACCAAAGAGGGTCAACCAATCAGGACGAAAGCCTAGACGAATAAATAGATGGGCTAAAGGTCTTAAGATCGCAAGGGAAAGCGGCTTTAGATATTTATCAAGCAATGTTTTTCTCTGTTTTCAGAACATAAAATGTTTTTAAAATATACGGCAAATTCATGGTTAAGTGCAAGAAATTTTACTGCTATGTATTCCACATTTAGATTATCAACTTATTCACAAAACTAGAATCAATTGCGAAAGTAAATCACCGAAGAAATATTCCTTTATAGAAATAATCCTTTATTTTTAGATTGAGAATATATGTAGCAAATACAAAATTATCCACAACCTAATAGTGGATAACACGATTAAAAATGTTGATAACTAGAGTGGAATAATACCCAAACGCATAGCCTCTTTCCCACTTTCCAATAAAATATCTTTGGCTCCTTCTATACCGACCTTGCCTAATTTATTCAAAGTGCAAACAAGCATACTTTTCTTATGCACGTGATTAGCCACCCAGTTTCGCAGAGCAATTGGGTTAGCCACCGATCTAGAAGTAACTACATCTGCAACCACATCATCATCCCAATCTTCTACCCTGCTATTAATCACGGTGATTTTTTTCAGATGCAATTTTCTAATCACTGATTTTAAGAAGTTGGCTCGCTTACGACGACTTTCCACGAGGTAAAAACGAGACATGGGGTGGTATATTTTCAGTGGAATAGCTGGTATTCCAGATCCGGAACCAACATCTAAAATAATTTTGTTTGGGATCGAATCTATGTGGGGGCCCATAGAAAGCGCTCTCCATATGTGCCGACTAACCAAAAGATCTCGGTCGGCAGGAGAGACCAAATTAAGCTTGAAAGACGCCTCGTACAACAGATTAGAGTAAGACTTTATCAAAGACCACTGACACTCTGTAAGACTAATTCTTCCCTCTGAATCCCATAAAGACCGAACACGCTCGAGATCTGTTTCAAGTGTAGAAGAAGCTTCCATAAATTTATACCTTTGTTTCACGTGAAACAGAATTATCTAATTGGGCATATAATAAAAACCCGAGAGATGCTGTTTCACGTGAAACTTTTATTTTCCGATGCAAAAGTCTGCAAAGATAGAATCTAACAATTCTTCTCTTATATCTTCTCCCAGCATGGTGCCCAAGCTTTTATGCGCTTCGTGCAACTCATGAGCGGCGCACTCATCAGGCTCACCAGATTTTATCAACCACTTTGCCGTTTTCACATTTGTTGCCATAGACTTCAAACACTCATAGTGCCGCTGTCTAGTTAACAAGAGACCTTCTTGGGCACAGTTTTTGGGGAAAACGGAGCGTGCAAGATCTATCAATTCTGAGCAGCCTGCACCCGTAAGTGCTGATATTTCAACACTTACTTCACCGTCAGAAAAAAGCGTTTTTTTAACTTTAGCACATTGGTCAACCTTATTAAAAACGACAATACCTTTATCTGTATCTAATGAATCATACATCTGCCGTTCCTCAGTTAGATCTTTCTCTGTCGAATCAATAATAAAGAGAACAACATCCGCTTCAGTAACAATTTTACGAGCTCGTTTAATCCCCTCTGATTCTATAGGGTCGTTGCTGTCTCGCAAACCCGCTGTGTCTACTAAGCGAACTTTTTGCCCTCCCCATATACTTATGCCCTCAACTAAGTCACGCGTAGTTCCTGGAACATCGGTAACTATCGCTCGGTCTTCCCCAAGTAAACTGTTAAGTAGGGTAGATTTACCTGCGTTAGGCTTTCCTACAAGAGCAATTAAAAACCCATCTAATCTTCGCTTACTCAG
The DNA here is from genome assembly GCA_964011675.1 of uncultured bacterium. Lineage (GTDB taxonomy): Bacteria > Latescibacterota > UBA2968 > UBA8231 > UBA8231. Next base: position 15,741 of record CAXGPR010000013.1, on the reverse strand, counting down.
GGTAAATGTTTCTAAAAGTTCTTCTGCTCTATATAAGACTTTTGCCAGAATAGCTTGCACTTGCTCGCGAGAAACGGGATCAATGTCTTCTTCAGAGAAATCTAACCCTACTTCTATCAAAGCAAGCACCTTTATAAGCGAATTCTTCAACTGGTGAACTTCTTTCGACAATCGTCCACCAGCCAGGCTATAGGCATCTTCCAAACTTTGCTCGCTCGAAGCCTGTATAAGATCTACGACTGCTTCAGCTTGAACCAAATCTAGCTTGCCATTTAGAAAGGCCCGCCTAGTAAACTCACCCGGTGCTGCATTGCGGGCACCTCTTCTAATAGCTTCATTTACAACCATTTCGAGAATGAGTCTGCTACCATGGCAGCTGATTTCGACGGTGTCTTCCCCAGTATATGAATGAGGTGCGATAAAAACGCTAGCCAGACCTGTATCTATCTCTCGGTCCTTGGCGTATACGGGACCATATTCAATATGGCGGACGCGCCGTCCCAGTGGAACTTTTGAACGAAATATTTGCTGGGCAATAGATATGGCTTGAGAACCGCTAAGCCGAATGACTCCGATACCTCCTTCTCCAGGGGGCGTCGAGATGGCAACAATGGTTTCTTCCATAGGATTGGTAGAACTAGAGAAGTCGAAACACGGTTGATTAAAGCTATTTTTTCCGTGAATCTAACAAATTGCTAAACGCTGCTCGAAATTAGCCGATCGGCCCGCTTGATGACCCCGATGATACATCTTGCCCGCTGTTACGAGAACGGTTTACTATGAGTTGCTGACCTACAGCTAGTACATTGAAAAGCATCCAGTATAAGTTTAGCCCCGATGACATTCCCCAAAATACAAAAGCCATAAAAACAGGCAGTATATAAACAAAAGCCGCTTGCTTAGGATCTTTCATTGTCATTTTTTGCTGCACAAACATCGAAAAGGCAACGAGAAGGGGTAGCACACGCAAACCAAACCCTCCAATCATCACTTCATCGGGCATTGATAGATCTGTTACCCATAGTGCAAAAGGTGCTTGTCGAAGCTCAATTGTGCTACTAAACAAAGTATAAAGAGCGAAAAATATAGGCATTTGTGGCAGCATAGGTAGACAACCCCCTACCGGGTTGACCCCTTCTTTTTTATAGAGCTTCATTGTTTCTTGGCTTAACCGCTGGCTATCATTTTTATACTTTTCCCTCAGAGCGCTTATCTTGGGCTGAATCTCCTGCATTTTACGCATAGATTCAAGGCTTTTTGCCTGAAAGGGATAAAAAATAACCTTAATCACCACAGCAAAGAGGATAATGATCCACCCGTAGTTCGGTATGTATTTGTATGCTTCTTTGAAAACGATGAGCAAAAATTTTGTTACGCTCCTAATAATCGGGTATCCGAAATCTATAGCCTGTTCTAAGCCAACTCCATACTGTATGAGAATATCATAATCGAGTGGGCCTACATAAACGCTACTTTTCCAACTGCCTGTTGATGAGAGTTGTCGGCCTATTTCGAACTTATAATTAGGCAGTAGGTCAGGGCTCATTCGGTCTCCATTCAGACGAGCTTTCAGTCTTCTTTCTTGTTCTAAAGGTATAATGGCGGTTAGGAAATACTTATTCCTAGCTCCGATCCATTGTAAACCTCCTTCACTATCCCAGGCTTCATTCTCTTCATCTTCAACTTGTATCTCTATTCGTTCATTGTTGAAAGAGGCTATTGAGCTCATTTCAAGAAGATCCATTTCGGGATTTTTCTCTGTAAAAGGCACTCCTCCGTTCCAACTTATTAAGACATCAACATCTTCAGAAAACCCTTTGTATCTTACTTCCAGGTCAAATCCATACCGTTCGCTATTAAATGTGTAAACTTTTTGTATGGTCCGATTATCAGACAGTTGAGCAGTCATTATGAGCTGCTTCTGTCCTTCCTGAAATCGTATGACCTCTTGATCAGGTACAAACTCAGCTTGAGATAGGTCTTCTATACGATCTATTTGTTGTAAAGAAAGGACTAGTCCCTTTCCACGAGAGCTTATAAGCTGGACTGGGTTTTGATCATAGAGTTGATATTCTGTTAGTTCAGCAGAAGTTAAAACTCCCCCTTTAGTTGAAAAAACCAAGTTAAGGAGAGGAGTTTCCACATATACATTTTGGGGCGTATACTCAAAGGACTTTGTAGCTGGTCTTACGTATTCCTGCTGAGCTGTTTCTACTTCTGAAGATTCCCATTTTTGTCTATCTTGGTCTTGCTGATTTCCTGTCTCGATGGGTCTTTCTATTTTTTCTGCTACCCGGTTTTCCCGCTCTATATATTTCGTATCTTCCACTTCTTCTGGGGTAGGTCCTTCAGGCTTTGGAGTCATTCCCATCCATTCATAGTAGTATGGAGAGAGAACAAAGATTAGTCCAATTAGGAGAAAAGCTAATAACGTCCGTTTGTCGTCCATTGTATTTTTATTGTCCTACACGTTGATTATTAAGCGGGATCATATCCCTTCCCTCCCCATGGGTGACATCGAGAAATTCGTCTTATAATCTTCCAACATGCTTTTAAAAAGCTATATTTACGCAATACATCTATTGCGTATTGAGAACAAGTTGGGTGAAAGCGACAAGAAGGAGAGAGAAAGGGTGAAATGAGGCGCTGGTAAACGAATATTGCCCCGATAGCGAGGCGCTTCATAGGGCTAATTTAGACAGCAACGCTTTTAACTCCTGCTCTAATTCAGAGAAAGCCGTTTGTGTTGCTGTAAGTTGGCAAAAAATTACCAAACTTTTGGGTATATCCTTCTTATTTTTCAGGCAAAGAGATCGCAATCGCCTTTTTAGACGATTGCGATTCACCGCATTACCTAATTTACGTCGTACGACAATTACAGTTCCTTGTCTTTCGCGGCCATGGCGGATCCAAAGGCTGGTCCCTTTAACCCAGCTCATTAAACAAGGCTACACAGCTAAACGTTTACGCCCTTTTCTACGACGTCTGTTTAATATGGCTCGCCCAGATGCCGTGCTCATGCGCTTGCGAAAACCGTGCTTATTACGACGCTTTCTGTTACTCGGCTGAAATGTTCTTTTCACGTCTACACCTTATTTGTTTTCTTTTCTGTAAATCATATGTAGAAACCTACAAATCTAATATAAATGGCCCAATAAGTCAATATAGTTCGTGAGCCCGCTGTAATTGTCTTGACGTATCGAGGGTATTTTTATAGCTTGATTCTTCTTATCCCCAACCTTTCGAGATGCAAAAAATGGCTCTGGATTCTCAGGATCCCCATGAAGTCTGGGCACAATGTCTTCTCAATATTGAACGACGTGTAAAAGCTCAAAGCTTTTCTAATTGGTTCCGTCCCACTCAAATAATCCAATTCGATAGAGATCTGCTAGTTATTCAAGTCCCTAGTATTGTTTCAGCAGACTGGCTTGAAAAGCATTATGTGGGTCTTATTGGAGAGGTTGTTCAAGAAGAAACAGATCTTTCTCCTGTTATTCAATTTACTATTGAAGGATCTGATTATTCTATAAAACAAATTCAGGCAGAAGACAGCGTTGGCAAGCCACCACCTGCTGTTAAACAGGAAGAACTTTCGAATTCTACTTTAACTGACCAATCACCAATTCAGAAAGAGCCTACGAATTACATCAGTGAAGTTGATACCGAAAGTAAGGATGCCTTCACTTCTCTTAACACCAAGTATACCTTTGACTCTTTAATAATTGGGGAGGGAAATCGTTTTGCTCATGCAGCCGCCTTAGCTGTAGCGAAATCGCCGGGTAAAACGCAGTTCAATCCCCTCTTTATTTTTGGTGGAGTTGGTTTAGGAAAAACTCACATATTACAAGCAATTGGTAACTATGCCAGAGTAAATAATCAAGCACGCCGGGTTGCATATGTACCCTCAGAAAAGTTTATGAGTGATTTCATTGAGTCTTTAAAAAATCGCAGCACCGCTACCTTTCAACGTTTGTATCGTGGTGCGGATATCTTATTAATCGACGATATCCAATTTCTTTTTCTAAGAGGAGAACATACGCAGACAGAATTTTTTCACACGTTTAATTCCCTTCACCAAAATGGGAAGCAGATCGTAATGACGTGTGATAGTCCTCCAGAAAAGCTCAAAGGGCTAGAAGAAAGGCTTCTTTCCCGATTTCAATGGGGACTTGTAACGCCTATAGAGCCTCCTGATTTGGAAACGCGTATTGCAATATTACATCAAAAGGCCGAGGTAAATGGAATTCCCCTACCAGACGATGTAGCTGCCTTCTTGGGAAATTATATCAGTTCAAACGTCCGTGAACTAGAGGGCGCATTGATACATCTTCTGGCTTATTGTTCCGTTCATAATACGGAATTGACGATTGCTGCGGCAAAACATATTGCCAGAGAGCGAGGTCCAGATCCTACAACTGAGCTGAGCATTGAGTCTATACAAAAACATGTAGCTAATCATTTCGATTTGACTCTGGATACGCTAATTAGTAAAAGCCGCAAACAAGAAGTTGCTGTTGCTCGGCAGATCGCAATGTTTCTGTCCAAACGTCTTACTCCTCACTCGTTAAAGATGATTGGCCTTCACTTTGGCAACCGAGATCATAGCACCGTTGTTCATGCAATTCAGACTGTAGAAAAGAAATGCAAGAATGATTCTTCTTTTGCTCGAATGATCGATGAGTTTACCGAGACCATAAAGGAAAAGTACGCTCCTAGTTTCTAATTTCTTCGTAAGTTGGTTCTGTAATTTCCTTTTCTTTCTATTGCCCGATTTTTTGTGCCATTGTGTCAGTGGAAAACTGTCCACACTTTGTGCCGTTGTGGATGTGGATAAGTTGTGTCTTATGGAACTGACCCATTTTTCCTGTTATGAACGTTGGAAATTTTATTCTATCAACGTTTCTATTAACTATAAATTTAAAGAAATTTTTACTAAAATACTTTTTTATAAGTGTTATTGCAGAATTTGCTTTACATCTTTTTACTGCATATCAGCGTAGGCATTTATCAACATATCCACAAACCAACTAGAACATCAATAATTAATAGAACACAGTATAGTGTATATTTATAATACTATGTTGTGTGGACTTCTCTTTTTATTATACACACTCATATATCATAATAATACACACATGAACAAAAAAGCATCAATTATTACTACTCTTAATCTGTTTACTTCAAAAACTCGTAAAACAATGCAAGGTTTTGTTTTTATTAAATATATAAGAAAACAATCTTTTTTTAAAAATCATCGACACACTATATAATATAGTAGTTGACACAGAACATTCTTCACGTTAATTTATATCCGCTTTTGAGTCGCTTAAAAATCTAGAAAAGAAGCCCTTTGAGATGAAATTTTCTGTAAATAGAAATGAACTTTGGCAGGGAATAGATACTGTATTGGATGTAGTCCCCTCCAAGCCTGCGCTCCCCGTATTGGCTAACATACTTTTGGTGGCAGAAGACAATACGCTTGCACTCTCTGCAACAGACCTCGATTTGTCCATTCGGACAGAGGTTCCTGCCACGGTGGAACAAAAAGGGCGCATCACAGTACCTGCGCGCACCTTTGCAGAAATTGCTCGCGAATGGCCGGAAGCTGAATTGAGTCTGGTTGTAGAAGAAGATCGCCTGCGTTTATCTGGTGACTTAGGAGATGCAGAAAGCGGTGAGGGGGCTTATAGCCTATCTGGAATGGCCGCGGATGAGTTTCCTAATATGCCAACCTCTCTTGAAGGGGTAAGCATTTCATTGGGAGATTCAGAAGAGCTAAGCGCTAAATTGCTCTTAGATATGATTAGTAAAACTTCTTTCGCCGTATCGAAAGACGATACCCGCCCTGTTTTAAACGGTGTTCTGTGGCGTATCGACTCTGAAGGTATGGAAATGGTAGCAACAGACGGCTCTCGTCTGGCCTGTTACCGTCGAAGTCTCGATGTTCAGGTTCAGTCTGATCAAGAAGCGGGGGTAATTGTTCCGCCTCAGGCCCTGGCACAAATGGGCAAACTGCTTTCAGGCCACGATGGAGCTGTTGAAGTCACTCTTGGAGAAACGCAACTTTTTCTCAGCACGGGCACTACTCATCTGCTGTCTCGTCTTATCGAGGGACCGTATGTAGAATATGCACAGGTCATACCCAAAGAAAACGATAAAAACTTGCGCGTTGATGTAGATCGCTTACTTCCCACGGTCCGCAGAGTATCTATACTGTCGAGTTCATATACACGCCAGGTGCGTTTAAAACTGGATAGCTCATCTATTGAGCTGTCGGCTGCTAGCCCTGAAATAGGCGGTGAAGCACGCGAGCAAATACCTGCTTCATTTGATGGTGAGGAAATGGAAATAGGCTACAATGCTCAGTTCCTCATGGAAATACTGCGTAAGATGGATTCGCAGACGGTGCGGTTTGAGTTGAATGACAATGTAACGGCTGCACTTTTGAAACCCAACCAAGTTGAGGAAGGAGAGGATTATTTCTGTCTCCTTATGCCTCTGAGACCGACAGGCTGAGGTAAAAAGGCCTGTGCAGCTTTTAGAGCTGTGGCTCAAACCATTTCGCAGTTTCACATCTTTGCACCTGTGTTTTGAATCTTCTCACACTCTTGTTTTTGGACCTAATGGGCGCGGTAAGAGCAACGTACTTGAGGCTATTTCTTACTTGTCTATTGGAAAATCAGTTCGGGGAGCTAAAGATGCTCAGGCAGTGCCTCACACGGGTGATTTTTTTGATATTAGGGGGCTGTACAGAGTTGGTCATCGAATGCAAAAGATGCGCCTCTTTTTTGGAAAAAAAGAGGGTAAAAAGGCATTCTTAGACGATAATGCTTTACCGAGAGTTGCCGATATATTAGGCAATTTTCGCACAGTACACTTCTCTCCAGAGGATGTTTCGCTGGTGCTGCGTTTCCCCGCTCAGCGCCGTCGGATGCTAGATATATTGCTTTCGCAATCTAGCGTGTCTTACTTACGAGACTTGCAGACCTATCAGCGCGTGCTTCAACAACGTAATTCTTTGCTGCGCGAGGCTAAAAGAAAGACCTCGACGCAACTGAGCGAGACAGAATTAGGTCCTTGGGATAGTCAATTAGCAGACTTTGGCGCACGTATTCGTATAGCTCGATACGAAGCGCTAGACATATTGCGCGGACCTTTCGCAGCGTTTTATGATCGCTTTTCTCCGACAGGGGAAACCTCAGATATACGCTATAAGGGCGTTATTTCTGAATGTATTGCAGAAGACTTTGAACAGGCGTTGGTGGAAGAACTTCGGCGCAAACGGTCGCAAGAGATGCATGTGGGTCATACTCTGTGCGGTCCGCACAGAGACGACGTCTCTTTTGATTTGAGCGGTCAGTCGGCTGATCTCTATGCATCAGAAGGTCAGTTAAAAACCATTCTAATTTCATGGAAACTAGCCGAATGCACCTATTTGGCTCAGCGGTGTGATCACCAACCGGTATTGTTGCTGGACGATGTTTTTTCGGAGTTAGACCAAGCGAGAATCCGCGTTCTGTTAGAAGTAGTGAGAGAGTTTAACCAAGTTGTTATTACTACACCGCAGGAGCTTGATGCAAGAACGACATCGCAGTTCGAAAATATACAACTGGAAGCATAGTTCTGATGAACGTTCTCCGTCCCCTGCAAGTTCATTGAATGAACTGCTTGGATCTCTATTGGGAGATCTTGGAGTGGAGGATAAAATTGCAGAGTGTCGGGCCCAGCTAGCCTGGGAGAAAGCTGTGGGACCGTCTTTAGCTCGCTACGCTCATCCTTTGAGAGTGCACAAGGGGTGTCTAGAGGTGGCCGTTCCATCTTCCGTGTGGCGTTCGCAGCTAAGTTTCATGCAGAACGACATCGTTGCGCGGATTAATGATGAAGTTGGTCGGGAAATTGTTCGCGAATTGAAGCTGATTAACAGGCAAGGCGCTACCAAGCGCTCGGCTATACAAGGAGAGAGTTGATGACGGAACCAGCAATGGACCGGGCTGATTCTTCTGATGAAAATTCTGAAGACACCTATAACGCTGATGCGATTCAGGTGCTCAAAGGCTTAGAGGGCGTTCGCAGACGGCCGGCCATGTACATCGGCGATACAGGAGTGAACGGCCTTCACGAGTTGATTAAAGAAATTGTGAATAATAGCGTGGATGAGGCGATGGCTGATCGCTGTTCGCGCATCGACGTAACGTTAAAGAAAGATGGTAGCGTCTGTATACAGGATGATGGTCATGGCATACCAACAGATTTTCATCCAGGCGAAAATAAGTCGGGTGTTGAAGTTGTCATGACGATGCTCCATGCCGGTGGAAAATTTGATCATAAAGCATACCAAGTGTCAGGTGGTTTACACGGGGTAGGAGCATCGGTAGTGAATGCACTTTCCGAATGGTGTACGGTCGAAGTCTGGCAAAAAGGAAAAGTATTTAAGCAACGCTACGCTAGGGGTATAACACAGAGCGAACTAGAGACCATCGGCGATACGGATAAGACCGGGACTATTACAGAGTTTAAACCCGATGCCCAAATATTCGAAAACATTGCTTTTGACTACGAATTCTTGTCTCACCGCCTGCGAGAATTGGCTTTTTTGACAAAAGGGTTAGCTATTCATGTCAGTGATGAGTCAACAGGTGAGAGCGACTTATTTCACTTTGAGGGTGGAGTGGAGGAATTTGTAAGGTTCATTAACCAAGGTCGCACCGTTTTACACGCAGATCCGATATATTTGCAGGGAGATCGCGAGGGTGTTGCCGTTGAAATATCCATGCAGTACAGCGATAGCTATCAAGAAACAATTTTTACCTACGCAAACAACATCCGTACGACAGAGGGAGGAACTCACCTATCAGGTTTTCGAACTGCGTTGACGCGCACGATTAACTCGTACGCCACAAATAATAACTTGCTAAAGAACGTCAAATTTAAAGTTTCGGGAGAAGATACACGCGAAGGATTAGCTGCTGTTGTTAGCGTTAAGGTATCTGAACCACAGTTTGAAGGTCAGACAAAAGGGAAGTTGGGGAACAGTGAAGTACAAGGAATAGTAGACTCTTTTACTTCGGAAGCGCTCAATCGATACTTGGAAGAAAATCCAGAGGTAGCCAAGCGCGCTATTGAGAAAATAGTGGATGCTGGTCGCGCTCGTGAAGCGGCACGAAAGGCTCGCGAACTGACCCGTCGAAAGGGGCTACTCGATGGGGCTTCGCTGCCGGGCAAGCTGGCAGATTGTTCTATTAGGGATCCAGAAAGAACAGAAATTTACTTGGTTGAGGGTGACTCGGCCGGTGGTTCAGCAGCGCAGGCCCGCGATCAGAGCTTTCAAGCGGTTTTACCCATGTTTGGCAAACCACTCAACGTGGAAAAAGCGCGCATTGATCGCGTGCTGGGCAACGATAAATTGCTTCCTTTGATTACGGCTTTGGGCACCAGTTTAGGTGAAGAGTACGACTTTTCCAAACTGCGCTATGGCAAGGTTATTATCATGGCCGATGCCGACGTGGACGGGAGCCATATTCGTATTCTGATTATGACCTTCTTTTTTCGCTACATGCGTGAGCTTATAGAGCGCGGAAGTCTTTTCTTGGCCCAGCCGCCGCTCTTTTTGGTCAAGAAGGGCAAGCAGGAGCGCTACGCATTCACAGAGGAAGAGCGCGACCAGATAGTGCGTGAGATGAGTAGTGATGGCGAAGGGCGCGGCGTCATGGTTCAGCGCTATAAAGGTTTGGGCGAAATGAACCCCGAACAACTATGGGAGACGACAATGGATCCAGAAACCCGCACCCTTCTGCGCGTCACATTGGATGATGCAGTGGAAGCCGAGCACCTTTTCACGTTGCTCATGGGGGAACAAGTTGAGCCTCGGCGCGAGTTTATTGTAACGCACGCTCTTGACGTTAAGAACTTGGATTTTCACGGCGCTTAAAAACGCCGGCTACTTTAGGGAGAGAAAAGTCTGTCTATGACGGAACAAAAAGACCAACGCATCTTACCTGTCAAAATAGAAGAAGAGCTCAAAACGTCCTTTTTGGACTACTCAATGACCGTGATTATGGCGCGTGCTTTGCCCGATGTGCGAGACGGCCTCAAGCCATCGCAGCGCCGCATACTGGTTGCCATGGACGATCTTAGCCTGGCCCCCAATAGAGGATATCGCAAGTGTGCCAAGATTGCGGGTGATACTTCGGGTAATTACCACCCGCACGGTGAAGCGATCGTCTATCCGACCTTAGTGCATATGGCCCAGAACTTTCGCATGCGCTATCCGCTGGTGGATGGTCAGGGAAACTTTGGATCTATCGATGGATATCCGCCCGCTGCTATGCGCTACACGGAAGCGCGCATGAGTTGGGCGGCAACAGAGCTTTTAGGTGATCTGGACAAAGACACTGTCGACTACATGGGCAACTATGATGACACGCAGAAAGAGCCCATGGTCTTACCCTCGAAGTTTCCCAATCTGATTTGCAATGGGTCAATGGGTATTGCCGTCGGTATGGCAACCAAAATACCTCCCCATAATATTTGCGAGGTGGCTTCGGGGTTAAAGTTGCTGATTGATAATCCAGACACGGGTATCCCTGAGTTGGTCGAGCACATAAAAGCGCCCGACTTTCCCACGGGGGGCGTCATATATGGAATGAGTGGCGTTCAGCAAGCCTATCGAACCGGCCGAGGTATCGTGCACGTGCGCGCGCGTGCCGAAGTGGAGACACTGAAAAACGGCCGAGAGAATATCGTTGTCACCGAGATACCGTTTTTGGTCAACAAGTCAACGCTGCTCGAAAAAATTGCCGACTTGGTTCGCGATAAGACCATCGAAGGCTTGTCAAATATTCGCGACGAATCTGGCCGCAAGGGAATGCGCATAGTATTCGAAATAAAACGCGACGCTCAAGCAGAAGTTGTACTCAACCAGCTTTACCAACATAGTATGCTTCAGAGCACGTACGGCGTCATGATGTTGGCCATCGTAAAGGGTCGGCCAGAGTTACTTAACCTCAAGGAGATGTTGCAGCACTACATTGACCATCGCCACGAGGTTGTATTGCGTCGCACCCGATACGACCTCGACAAGACCGAAGCTCGTGCGCACGTATTGGCCGGTTTGCGCTTTGCTCTTGATCATATCGATTGGGTAATCAACACGATTCGCTCTTCCGCTAGTCCTGAAGAAGCAAAACAGCGCCTTATGGAAGGCGCCTCTCTGGAGGTCGCTGATTTTTCGGGCGTCAGTGGTGAAGAAGGGCTCGTCCTCAGCGAGGTTCAGGCACAAGCCATCCTCAGCATGCCGCTGCAGCGCCTGACGGGTTTGGAGCGCGACAAAATAGACGGCGAGTTCGACCAATTACAGAGAATGATCAAGGATCTAAGCGATATCCTCGATAACCGAAGTCGTCAGATGCAAATTATCAAGGACGAACTCGATGAGATGGTTGAGCGGTTTGGAGACGAGCGTCGCACGGAACTCGTTTATGCGGCGGAAGAATTTGATATTGAAGATCTGATTGCCGAAGAAGATATGGTCGTCACCATTTCGCATGAGGGGTATATAAAGCGCATGTCGCCGCGTGCGTACCGCGTGCAACATCGCGGGGGGCGTGGTGTGACGGGAATGAAAACGAAAGAGGAAGATTTTGTTCAGCACCTCTTTGTGGCCTCAACCCATTCATACTTGATGTTTTTAACCTCTAAGGGTAAGTGCTATTGGCTGAAAGTTTATCGAATACCCGAAGGAGAACGTGCTGCGCGCGGTCGACCTTTAGTAAATCTTTTGCAAATAGACCAAGACGACCAGATTTGCGCGATTGTTTCCCTGCGTGAGTTCAATGATGAACAATACCTGTTCACGGCAACTCGACGCGGCATTGTGAAAAAGACCGTTTTATCTGCTTATCAAAATATTCGTCGCGATGGTATTATCGCTTTGAAAATTCAAGAGGATGACGACCTGATTGGTGCGGCGATTATTGAGGAAGACCAAGATATTACACTTATCACGCGCAGCGGTCGTTCTATGCGATTCAACGAAGAGGAGGTGCGACAGATGGGTCGCGTCTCTACAGGCGTTAAAGGCATTGGTTTGCGCGAGGACGATGAAGTGGTAGATATGGTTGTCGTTGGCAGTTCCGATAGCCAGCTGCTGACTATTTGTGAAAATGGATACGGAAAACGCACGGGTCAGGATGAGTATCCCCGAAAGCACCGCGGAGGTATGGGTGTCATCGACATAAAGACAACGGATCGCAATGGCCCCGTCGTGGCCTGTAAAGAAGTGTTGGGTGACGACGAAGTTATGATCGTGACCCAAGATGGCGTATTGATCCGTACGGAGGTTGGTGGTATATCCACTGTTGGACGCAATACTCAAGGCGTGCGAGTGATTAATTTGGGCGAAGGCGACCGGGTAATTGATATGACCCGAGTGCCCAAGAGTGAGGAAGAGTCCGAGGTTGATGAGGCTGCTGCCGCAGAAAGTGAAAACGTGGTTAATAATGGGTCAGAAGAGTCAGCAGACAGCGCACAAACGCCTCCTGAAGAAAGCGAATAGGGTTGACCTAAAAAAGGGGTGCTTTTATATTAGGCCGCTGCTAAGTGGAGGGTACGCGAATGGTTAGCAACCGGTCTTGAAAACCGGGGTCCGAAAGGATTGGGGGTTCGAATCCCCTGCCCTCCGCCAGAAAAAGAAGAAAATAAAAAAGCCATGGAGAGGTGACCGAGTGGCCGAAGGTGGCAGCCTGCTAAGCTGTTGTACGGGGTAACTCGTACCGAGGGTTCGAATCCCTCCCTCTCCGCCACGCTGTACGTGCCCCCTAGCACAATTGGAAGTGCGCCTGACTCTGGATCAGGAGGTTCTAGGTTCGAGCCCTAGGGGGGCAGCCACTGTGCCTCCAGGACGCAGATTGCGTTTTGGGGGCATTTTGTATCAGATGCTTTTTTCCGCGCGCGTAGGCGGACTTCAAGTACTTGCTGACGTTGACAACTAGCAAGCAAAATCCTATCGTTGGACACGGACTCATTCTCGGTTCTCACCGATTCTGCTACCAGTGCAATTAGTCACTCGGATCAATGAAAACCCGCACTAAAGACCATATTATAGCGTGGGGATTTTTAACTCCCGCTCTCGTTGTACTGGTCGCATTTGGGCTCTTTCCAATAGGCTATGCGTTTTTTGTCAGCCTGCACAGTTGGCGTATAAAGAAGGATGCATTTGTCGGCTTTGAGCACTACAGTAAGGCCTTAGGTGAGGAGCAGTATCTGCTTTGGTTTCTAATCGGCCTCTTTTTACTGTGGGTTGTTTCTCGTCTGCGCAGTGTACTCTCTTCTCACTTTGCTGCGTCCCATAGCATTTCGGTTTTCCTGTACGTGCCCGTTTTATGGATTATGCTGAGTCTTGGACTGGACGGCATGTTGGATACGGGCGATGAACGCTTGTATAACGGATTTAAGGTCACGTTCTTCTACGCTGCGGGAACGATTCCTATCCAGCTGAGTATTGCTTTGGGACTGGCCTACCTTCTTTTCAAGAGTCTGCGCGGTAAAGGCGTTTTTCGCGTGCTATTCTTTTTGCCCTATGTGACGCCAGTTATTGCTTCGGCTGTTGTATTTCGCGCTATCTTCAGCCCGCACCCCTCTTCTATTGCCAACCGATTTTGGGAGTTTTTGGGTTTTGAAGCGCAGCGGTGGCTGTACGAGAGTCGTTCCATTGCAGCGGTCATATTAGAGGCGATAGGTATTGAGTACTATCCGGTTTGGGTGGAAACGGCTTTTCCGAGTGTCGCCCTCGTCTCCATCATTCTCTACAACATTTGGGTTTATGTGGGGTATGATGTCGTCATTTTATTAGCCGGACTGAGCGCCATTCCACAGCATTATTACGAGGCGGCTGAGATTGATGGGGCCAACAGTTGGCAAACCTTCCGCCACGTTACTTTACCTCTTGTGTCACCAACGCTTTTCTTTTTGTCAATGGTTGCCGTGATCGGTACTTTCAAAGCTTTTAACCACATTTATATCCTGCGCACGCCCGGTGCGCGCGACAGCGTCGACGTGCTAAGCGTCGTCATCTTTGACCAGATATTTGAGTTTCATAATGCCGGCTATGCTTCGGCGATGGCCTTTGTGCTTTTTGTAGCAATTCTGGCGCTGACGTTTATGCAGAATAGGATTCTTGGAAAGCGCGTTTTCTATGGCGAGTAGGAAGCCGGCGGGGAGGCGTGCATACGCCATTTATGCAGGGCTCACTATTGGCGCAGCATCTGCAGCATTCCCTTTTTTTTGGATGCTTCTCGCTTCGTTCATGACGCGCGGAGAGACCTTGCGCAGAGTCTTTGCTCCAGAAACTGTTCAGTGGAACAATTACTATCAAGCATGGAAAGAGGCGGATTTCGGACTCTATTTTGAAAACTCACTCCTCGTAGCCATTCTGCAGGTTGCAGGTACGCTGTTTTTCTCTCTCCTGGCCGCTTATCCGCTAGCGCGCATGAATTTTCGTGGGCGCGATGCCATTTTTGCTGGCATACTCGCCACGCTAATGATTCCCGAAACCGTGACGATGGTACCCAACTTTCTCACGATTACTTGGCTGCACCGAACAACGTCTTTTTCTTGGCTTAATAACTGGCCTGCACTAACCATTCCTTTTATGGCTAGCGCATTCAGCATTTTTCTTTTGCGTCAATTTATGCGCGGCGTGCCCAACGATTTGTGGGAAGCAGCACGCATCGATGGGGCGGGTCATGTGCGCTTTTTATTTCAGATAATGCTTCCTTTGTGTCGGGCCCCTCTGCTAACGGTGGGCATGTTCACGTTCATAGGCTCATGGAATTCTTTGGCGTGGCCTTTGCTGGTGACCAATACATCTGATTGGCGCCCCATTTCTGTAGGACTTCAGCAATTTGTTAGCGAGGCGGGCGCCGAGGTGCACCTTCAGATGGCGGGTGCTATGATTGCAACAGTACCGGTCTTATTTACCTATTTCCTCATCCAAAAGGAATTTACCGAAGGCATTTCTATGTCGGGACTCAAAGGATAATCTCATGCATCGAATTCGCGCTTTTTTCATGATTCTCGTTGTTTCTTTGTGGGGCTGTGGGGGCCAAGAAACAGCAGAAGAACCGGCTCAACAGACCAACGTAGAAGCACTTGACCCAAGCGGACAGCAGATCACGTTTTGGTACCAGCACACGCGCGAACGCGAGACAGCCTTGCAAGAGCTGATTGCCGAGTACAACGAGAAAAACGAGCATGGTATAGTCGTCAAAGGCGAATACGCCGGGACTTATAGCAACATTTACAATAAAATGGTCGTCGGGATCCAGGGAAATGCGCTACCAAGCCTCGTCGTTGCTTATCAAAATCAGGCTATGGCCTATTATCGTGATGGAGGCATTGTCGATATCGCACCCTATATGGACTCGCCCAAGTGGGGTCTTTCAAGCACAGAAAAAAGTGACTTTGTTCAATCTTTTCTGAAGCAGGATTTTATAAGCGGAGCGCAAGTTGGCTTTCCGCCGAACCGTTCTCTTGAAGTGTTTTACTACAACGTCGATTGGCTTAGCGAGCTGGGGTTTGACAATCCCCCACGCACGTGGGATGAGTTTGTCCAGATGTGCCGTTTGGCGCGTGACAATCCGTTTAGCCGCAGTGAAGATAAAGGTCGAAGCTTGGGCTTTCTCATAGAGGCTGAAGCCAGTCGGTTAGCATCACTTGTCTTTACCCGCGGCGGTGATTTAGTCG
>CAXGPR010000012.1:0-58614 GCA_964011675.1 uncultured bacterium | reverse complement strand
CAAGCGCACCCGCGCTGAGCCGCAGGCGATGCCGAGCACTTCGTGCGCGGTGCTGTGATAGTGGGGGAACGAGTAGATGCCGTTGCGCCAGGTATGCGTCCAACCTTTTTGCGCAAAGCGCTGCTCAAAGGTGCTGGCTCGATCGGCATGCGCTGCATCAATCACCTGCGGGTATAAGAGCAAGGGCAGGGCGCTGTTGGGAATAACGCCGTCGTCTTTCAAATAGTAGGGCTGTGCGTCGGACATAAATTAGGGACCCTATCTGTTGGCGAGGGCAAATGTAGGTAAGGGGGTGGAACCGAGCAATACAAAGACGCAGTGCCTCTCAGACTATGGACGGTCGTCGGGAGGACGGAGCGGTGGTAGCGGCTGTACGATGCGTAGTTGCTGCGGAGTTAGGCGGGCAAGCAGCCCGTCTGACGGCTGGTAGCCATAGCGATCGTTGCCCCAGTGTGGGCCGTAGCGGATAATGAGCACGCGGCGCTGTCCGGAGTTGATGCGCTGGGCCGAACCGTGCGCTAAGCAGTCGACAAAAAAAGCGGCATCGCCGGCTCCTAGCGGGACCTTGATGGCTGCTTCGACGCCGTCCAGTGACTCGACTCCGTAGCGGAAAGCGGGGTGTAATAAATTGGACTTGTGACTGCCGGGCACGACCATGGTCGGTCCATCGTCTGGCCCAATGTCGTTGAGGGCGAGTAGAATGTTGATTTGCCCGCAGCGAAACTGTCCGTCGTGGTAGCGAAACTGCGTGCGAATGCGTCGCTTGTGGGCGCCGGAGTGCATGCGCGTGGCCGCGCTCTCCTCGCGCACGTCGGCAAAGGACTCATCGATAAAGAGGCCATCGTCACCGCCGACGTAGCGCTCCATATGCGCCAGCCAAGCGGGGTGATCTATGAGGCGTTCAAAGGGTTCGCCCATTTCAAAAAGGTTGTGTAGGTGAACTGTATCCGTCGGTTTGGCCGGCCGGTGAATGTGTCCGCGCCATTCGTCGGGCTGCATATCGAGGTGGGCGTCGAGCAGGTCGTTGAGTTCGGCTAAATGGACGGCGTTAACGGCATTCCTCAGCAGCAAATAACCGTGTAGGTCAAACAGGTAGTCTTCCATTTCACTGGGCATAGTGATCTATTCTCCGTAGACATCGGGACGTCGATCTTCGCGCAGAAAGCGACGCACGGGTTCGGCCGGATATCCTCCGCAGCGCTGGCGCTGCCAGGAGAAAGGTACCTCAATGTGGGCTAGAGCAATGCCCTCGTAGTGACCGGCGTTGGCCAGCACGGTGCCGTCGGGATGAATAATGGCTGACTGTCCAAACATAAGCCCCGCCTTCCAAGGTTGGTCAGCGCGTCTGCCGTAACTGGCGCGGGCGATATAGGCTTTCGTATCCATGGCGCGCGCCTTGAGCAGCGCCTCGCTGGCCGGTTCGTGGTCGGAGCGCTGCAGCGAGGGAAAAAAGAGGAGATCCGGTTCGCGCAGCGCCAGAGCGGCAAAGAGTTCGGGAAAGTAGATGTCGTAGCAAATGGGGATCGCCACGCGCCCGTGGGACGTTTCAAAGACATCTATGCTGTTGCCGCCTACTACGCCCAGCTGCTCGCGCTCGGCTAGCGTTGGGTGAATCTTGTCATAGTGTCCGATAGGCTCGCCGTCGGGGCCGATCAGATAGGCGCGGTTGTAAAACCCAGCGCCGTCGTGTTCCAAAAGGGGCAAGATAATATGCGAGGAATGCGCTTTGGCCAGTGCACTCACGCGCGTGCGGACCGGACCCGCATTGTTTTCCGCCAGCGCACAGTAGTTATCTGCCGGTGCACCAAAGACGTTGAAAAACTCGGGCAGGCAGCAGAAAGCGGGACTCTTTTTCAGCGCTTCGTCTAGCAAAGCTAGGCCGACTTCGAGCATATTTGCCTGAGACGAGAGAGAAATTTCGTCTAGGCAGGGCGGTTGTATGCAGGCTAGAGTAATGCGTGACATAGGACTTTCAGGAGCTGCGCCTCTAGTGGCGCTTAGGGCTGAGCTTGTACCCGTCAAAATGTGAACGCAGCTCGGGGTTTTCGCGTATGTAGTCGACCACTTCCATCACGATATTCTCCTGTAGCTGAATGCTCATGCCGCCGTCTACCGGTAGGAGCACGCCGTTAATAAAAGCGGCCTGCGGCGAGCAGAGAAAGGCCACGGCATGGGCGATGTCGTCGGGTGATCCCGTGCGGCGCACAGGGTATTGCAGTTCAAAGAGGCGGTAGCCCTTTTCATTGCCCTGTTCGCGCCACATACGCTGCATATTTTCCGTCATGATATGGCCGGGAGCAATGGCGTTAACGGTAATGCCCATCGGTCCAAAATCGATGGCCATCTGTCGCGTTAGCCCAATAACGGCGGCTTTGCCCGTTTCGTAGGTGAGCATGCGGGCGGCCTGCAAGATACCGTGCACGGACGAGATATTGACGATGCGGCCCGTCTCCGTCGGAGGCGCTTGGCCGCTGCTAAAGCCTTGACCCGTCCAAGCCGGGGCTTGAAAATCGGGCGGTGGACCCGAGTCGCACATGGCGGGGACGGCGTAGCGCGGACCTAAATAGAGGGCGTCGACGAGCTGGGTCATACTCTGGCGATAGCCCTCGTGGTCCACTTCGACCGCGCTGCCGAGCGAGTTGATACCGCCGCCGTAGGCATTTTGCACGAGAATGTCGAGGCGGCCAAATTCCGTCACGGCGCGCTCCACCATTTTTTTGGCAACCGCTTCTTCTGCGACGTTGCCTACTAACGTGAGAGCCTGACCGCCCCCGTCGACAATCCGAGTTGCGTTGCGCGCGGCACTTTCCTCGTCTATGTCGACGATGAGGACGCGTGCACCGCCTGCGGCTAGCTGCCGCGCAGTTGCGCCGCCGATGCCGGCAGCGCCCCCCGTTACAATGGCGACCTTGTTGGCCAGTGCGTTAGACATAGACCGTTCTCCTTGGGCTTACGAGCGTCCTGTGAATGGGGTATCAGACACGTCCTAGCGACCGACTTCTTCATTGGCTCGCTCTAGTAGAGCGCGGATATAGCCAATGGCGAACGCGGCACCGGTGTGCTTGCCGCCGACCATATCGGGGCTATGATCGAGAATGAGGACGCAGTCGTTGTTGACTTCTCGCAGCACTTTCATCAGGGGATACATATCGCAGTAGCCATCGTCGACAAACGATTCGACAAAGTGCGGCAGCGGTTGGCTGACGTTGCGAAAGTGGACTTTGAATATCTTGCCTAACTGTCCGAAGTGATGAATCGTTTCAATGGGCGTAGCTCCCCAGTTCTCGCCTGCTTCAAGCACGCAGCCCAAGCAAAGACAGAGGCCGACGTTGGGACTGTCGGCAATCTCTAGCGCGCGCTTGTATCCGTCAAAGCTGCTGCCGACCACACGCGGTATGTTACCCAGCGTGAGGCCGGGAGGATCTTCTGGATGAATGCCAATCCGCACGCCGCTCTCTTCGGCGACGGGTGCTACAGCGCGAATAAAGTAGGCGTAGTTTTCCCACAGCTCTTCTTCGCTATAGGACCGATCAAAGGAAAATTTGTTGAAGCTGTAGCTCTCTTCGGGCAGGCGGTGGCCGTCCTTATAGGCTCTCGCGCTGGCGCCGCCGCGCGCCGGTTCGCGCGCCGAGCTCGTGACGCCGGTGGCCATAAAGGAGACGGTGCGATAGGTCAGGCCGGCTCGACCCATGGCGCGCAGGCTGTTCTGATAGCGCTCGATGACCTCGTCGCGTCCTTCTAGCGCGAGCACGATCTGTTCGTCATTGCTGATGCTGCTGCAGGTGGCTATCTGCAGGCCCGCCTTGGCCGCTTGGTCTACGATGGCTTTATACTCGTCGTACGTTTCGGCGCTTGACCACATGGATAGGTATTCTACGCCGAGCTGCTGGGCGAGCAGCACGCCTTCTGGGCTATCGGGAGAGGCCTGCAGGGCAATCTTGATATTGGACGTGTTGTTCTTCACGGGTTTGCTCTCAGTCTAATGTGGTAGCCATGACCCAGAACGGCTTATTACCCACGTCAATCTCATCAAAGGCCTCGAGCGCGCCGCTATTTAGGTCGACGCGGAAGCACTTCATGCGGTCGGCTGCCTCGCCGGCGCAGTAGAGGAAGTGCCCGCTGGGGTCGATGTTAAACGAGCGCGGGCTGGCCGGCACGGGGTAGTGCCCAAAGGGTGTAAGCGATCCGTCATCGGCTATATTAAATCCGACGATGCTGTCGTGGCCGCGATTGGATCCATAGGCCCAGCGTCCGTTGGGATGCACTTCGACGTGCGCCGTCGAACCGCCCTCTTGCTCCCATCCTTCGGGCAGGGTCGACAGGTGCTGAAAGCGCTCCAGCGTGCCCGAAGCGGAATCGTAGCGATGTGCTGAAACCGTTTTGCCCTGCTCGTTAATGATGTAGGCCACGTCGCCGGCGGGGCGGAAACAGATGTGGCGCGGCCCCGTGTCTTCGTTGGGCGGCAAGAGCACGGCCGGCTCGTTTTCCGTCAGCAGACCGGTTTCGGTGTCAAAGCGGAATTGAGAGGTCTTGTTGGTGGGACATACGTGCGGCACGATGACGAAGCGATCGTCGGGCGAAATATGAACGGCGTGGGCTTTGGGGCCGGTTTGCACGTGCTGCACCTGTTCGCCAATGGCGCCGTTTTTTCCTAGACGATGCACGGTGATGCCGCCGCCGCCGTAGTAAGCCGTCAGCAGGTAGCGCCCCTGGCTGTCGGTAACGGAATGCGCTGGAATACCGATGCCGGTGTCGACGCTGTTGAGCAGCGTGACCTGCCCCGTTGTCTTGTCGAGGCGAAAGCTGGCCAGCGTCGTCGACTCGACGTGCGCGTCGTAGAGGACGTCGAGCGTTGGGTGTAAAAAGAGGGCACCGGAGGGCCCGTGAGCCGGGTTCGTGGTGCGCAGGCGTAGCGCACCGCTGGATGAATCGAGGTCGTAAACTTTAATCTCTTCGTCGCCGGTCAGCGAGACGAAGACGACCGTAGAAGGCGTTTGTGTCATGGCGAGCGTTCTCCTGTTGTGAGCTAGCGTGGAGGCAATCTACGCCAATTCTACAGGCCCGCCAAGTCGAGTACGCGTCCCGCTCCGCTGTGGGCGTAGCGGGACGCACCTAGAATTTTACTTGAACTTAGGCAGCCAGGTGCCGTGTGCTTTGATCAGGTCGTCGCAGAGCGAGCGAATATCATCAATCGACAGTTCAGTTGAGGTGTGCGGATCGAGCATGGCCGCGTGGTAGATGTGCTCTTTTTTGCCCGTGAAGGTAGCTTCTAACGTGAGTAACTGCGTATTGATATTGGTGCGATTGAGGGCGGCGCACTGCTCGGGTAGGTCGCCTACGTAGGTGCCCTGCACGCCGTTTTTATTGACGAGACAGGAAACCTCGACGCAGGCGTTGCTAGGCAGGTTGGTGATCAGGCCGTTGTTGAGCACGTTGCCGCCGATGACAATGGGCTGGCCGGTAGTGATGGCCTCCATGATGTGCGAGCCGTACTCGTGCGTGCGACTGTGCGTGAGGTTCGCGCCGCGCAGCGACTTTTTCTGCTCTTTCCAGTGCGCAATTTGGTTGACACAGCGTCGCGGATACTCGTCGAGGGGAATGTTGAATTCCTCGACCAGATGTGGATAGTTAGACTTGATGAAGTAGGGCACGTACTCGGAGAGGTGCTCGGATGACTCCGTGATATAATAGCCGAAGTTGAGCATCATGTAGAGGCGCACCATATCGAAATTTTTCTCGGGGCCTTTGCGCCAAGCGGCTAGCTTTTTCCGCGCGCGCTTCTTTATCTCTGGGTAGAGATCCTTGCCGCCGTCGGTGATCTCTAGCAGCCACGCCATGTGGTTGATGCCGGCGATTTTCCACTGCAGGTCCTTCACCTCGTCCAGCATGTCTAAGTTTCGCAGCAGCGTTGTGGCACAGACCTGCACCGAGTGGCAGAGACCGACGGCCTTGACGTCTGTTTGGCGCAAAATGCCTCCGGTTAGCGCGCACATGGGGTTGGTGTAGTTTAGCAGCCACGCGTTGGGACAGACCTTTTCCATATCGCGGGCAAAGTCGAGCATAACGGGCAGGGTGCGCAGGACGCGGAAAATGCCGCCGATGCCGATGGTGTCGGCGATGGTCTGACGCAGGCCATACTTCTTGGGGATCTCAAAGTCGGTGATCGTACACGGGTCGTAGCCGCCGACTTGGATGGCGTTGACGACAAAGTCTGCGCCGGCGAGCGCTTTGCGACGCTGGCCTGTCCCTAGATGGGTCTTAATCTTGGCTCGACCGCCGTTGATATTTCTATTGAGTGCCCGCATGACGGCCGCTGACTCCTTTAGGCGCGTTTCGTCGATGTCGTATAGGGCGATTTCGGCATCCTGGAGGGCCGGCGTGCACATACTATCGCCGAGGATGTTTTTGGCAAATACGGTGCTGCCGGCACCGATAAAAGTAATTTTAGGCATGAATGCTCCTCGTTGCTTAGGTCGTTTGAGTCATATGCGGTGGAAAGTTGGGCCGAACTCTAGAACCCACTGCCGATACCCGTATGCGGACACCAGCGCAGCGTTTGCAGTATGTCGAACGCTGCAGACGTTGCTTCAGAGGTGCCCATGCGTTGCAGCGCTTCGAGCGATTTGGCCTGCACGTAGCGGTTGGGATCGGTGAGCGCGGCCTGTTTGAGCTGAGGCACGGCATCGGCCGCGTCTCTTCCCAGACGCAGCAAGCTTAGCGCAGCGTAGCGGCGGATCCACTCATCCTCTTCGCGGCCCAATGTCTCAGCGAGCGCGCCTGTGCTCTGTCCGCTGCCGCCCACGGTGCCCAACGCATGCGCGGCGTTAAGCCGCACTGCTTGTTCCCCATCGCGCAGGGCGTTGACAAGCAGGGTTTCGCTGTATCCTGCGGCGCGACCAATATCGCCGAGCACGTCGGCGGCCGTCGCTCGTCTTGTCACGTCTGCATCGCTCAACGCCTCCATGAGGGCTGGAACTGCCTGCCCGTCCATTGCCGAGAGCGCATAGCCGGCGTTGCGGCGCACGTAGTCCGATCCGTCACCTAGTAACGCACTTAGATTTTCGGCTATATCTTGGCCTCCTCGTGCGAGACCATAGGCGGCCTGTAAAGCCTCCATTTCGTCTTCTGACCCGAGCGCTTTCAAGAGCGCCTCTGAATCGCCCTCAACGCCGCCGTTGGCAGGGGCGGCTCCTCGGTGCCAGTTCCATACGCTGTTCCACATGGGGTTGTCCGTATCCCACGCAGCGCCCTTGCCTTCCCAAGTGGGTGCGGTGGGCTCTTCTACGCGCACAAAGAGAAACTTCACCATGTAGCGCGGCTGTTCGACCACGTTGGGCGTGGCGCGGTGCCACAGGTCGTAGTGGACGATGGTTAGACTGCCCGCTTCGCCCCACAGAGGAATTTCCTCGCCGACCTCAGCACTGGGATGACCGTTGTAGTAGTGGGAACCGGGCACGATACCCGTGGGACCGCGCTCGACGGGCGTATCCTGCGGGTAGTAAAAAGCCATGGCCCAGCGCGTGCGGTGTTGAAAGCGCGACCAGCTGTCTTTGTGCAGGTTCTGCCCCTCGCTGCTGGGCTTGTTAAAGTGGCAGTGGCGATGGGGATGTAGGTAGTAGTTTTCGCCTAGTATGCTGGTCAGCGCGCCGCTGATTTGCGGATGGTCGAATACCTGCTGTAGCTGCGGCACCATCGGCAGGATATTGTTGCCGGGATTGCCAACGCGCTCAAAGGCCTTCTCCGTTGTCTCATAGATTTCGCGGTGGAACGATTCGGGCAGGTCTGGCTTCAGGCTGATATAGCCGTTGGCGACGAAATCGCGCATCTGTTCTTCGTTAAGTTTTATCATCGTGCGATCGCTCATGTTGATGTTCCTATGCTAGGCAAATAGCCTGTGTTATATGGCGTCCATTGTTTAACTTCTAATTATTTTCATTTTCGTCGTTCATAACGATACCGTTCTAGTTATAGAGAGTTATGAAATGTGCTTGTTCCATAGAGTGGCTTGGCGTTAGTCGACACGTGGGACGTTGTGTTAGGCCATCCTGAAACTGACGTTCTATACTATGCGGCGTTCGGCAAGTGCGTAAATTTATGCTTAGAGGATAAAAGCAGTCAGTAAAATATCACGGTGGTGCTTCGTCTGGAAATATCAGCAGCTGTCTGCGAAGCTTCAAGTCGCATCGTATTTATTTTTTTCTAAATTACGACATACGAAATTTAATGGACGTTTATCTTCGATGTGTCGGCCGGAATAGAGTTAGAGGATATTTATCTGGCGTTGTGGTGTATGAAATTAAAAAGTCTTTTTTTATGTCTGAAGAGCCTCCCGTGAAGCGGAATGTAGAAACGTACAACCATCTAATTTACTCTGAATAAAGAATACGATTTCAAATTGAAAAAAATTACGATTGAACACATTAAAAATCTCAAAAACAGTAGTCATAGTTTTGCCACATTAACGGCCTATGATTACATATCAGCACAAATTATAGATTCTGCCAATATTCCATTGATCCTAGTTGGTGATAGTGCTTCAATGACAATATATGGATATGATACAACTATCCCCATATCTATGGACGAAATCCTTTTAATTACGAAAGCGGTCAGTAGAGGTGTGAAACGATCATTGGTCGTTGCAGATATGCCTTTTTTATCCTATCAAACGTCCGTTGAGGATGCAGTTAAAAATGCTGGTATCCTCATAAAAGAAGGTGGTGCTGGTGCCGTAAAAATTGAAGGGGGTACGCAAGTATCAAAGCATACGCATACGTTAGTGAATTATGGAATTCCAGTCCTAGGCCATGTAGGGTTAACCCCTCAATCCTTTCATCAACTATCTGGTTATAAAATCCAAGGTAAAACACTCGAAGATGCGCAAAAGATTATCGATGATGCTAATGCAGTAGAAGACAGTGGCGCTTTTGCTGTTGTTCTGGAATGTATTCCCCAAGAACTTGCCGAAGATATTACGGGCCGATTAACGATACCCACCATTGGTATTGGATCTGGCAAAAAATGCGATGGACAAATTCAGGTTTTTCACGATGTCATCGGTTTTTCGAAGGAAACGGCACCCAAGCACGCCCAAACGTACGACAATATGTATGCCAAGATATCGAGCATTATAGGACAATACAAAGCGGATGTTGAAGATACTAATGTTTGAGAATAACTAATGATTGTTGTCAATACTGCACAGGAGTTTAACAATTGGCGAGACCAGCAAGAGAAAGCCGTGGGGTTTGTTCCCACTCTTGGTGCGCTCCACGAGGGGCATTTTTCTCTTGTTAGACAATCAAAAAAACAGTGCGACGTTACGGTTGTGTCAATTTTTCTGAATCCTACACAATTTGCTCCCACTGAAGATTTAGACTCATATCCCAATACGCTAGATGCCGATATAAAACAATTGAAAATACTGCAGGTTGATATTCTATTCCTGCCCACTAATGATGAAATGTATGGCAATGTTGCGGGCGTCCAGGTACCTCCCTCTAATTTATTTAACAAACTAGAGGGGAAATCAAGGCCCCACTTTTTTTATGGAGTCACAACAATTGTTGCCAAATTATTCAATGTCATTAAGCCGACACATACATTTTTTGGAAAGAAAGATGCGCAGCAATTACGCGTAATCCAACAAATGATTGATGTTATGGATTATCAAATTGAGCTAGTTGCTTGCCCAATTATTCGGGATCGAAATGGACTAGCCCTCAGCAGTCGAAATCAGTACTTATCGGTGGAAGACCAGCGGATAGCCGCCGTTATTTATCACAGTTTGATAGATTTCAAAAGTGGATTGAATAGCAATAAAAGTATAGATCAGCTAAAATGTGCGTTTATTGCAGCAATTCAATCCAACGCAGACATGTCAGTAGATTATATATCTACTGCGTGTTCTAAAACGTTAGAAGAAATAGCACAATTGGACGGCCGGGAGGTTTTAATTAGCACGGCGGTATTTTTTAAGTCTGTAAGATTAATCGATAATATTACGCACCGTTTTTCGGTGCATTGAGTGTAGCAACCTCCCCGTTTTTTCCTTTAGCGTCTCTGTCCATTGAGGCGATGATGCATATCCAATCCCATACTCTTAGTTGAAGGAGGCGGTAACACTACCAAGATGAGTAAAGCTACAGGTAACTCTATCCCCAGCTTCTACGGGTATGAGCGCGGTAGCCGAGCCCGGTATGACCATCTCTCCCTCCTTTAGCACCTCACCATTCTTCTGTAGATGACCGATGAGGAATCGCAGCGAATTGAGCGGGCCTTCCATGATATCGGCGGCGACACCGGACGCCACCAATTCGCCGTTGATAAAAACGGCTACGCCTTCCATCTTCCAATGAAGATTGCGCGCCGCAACGGTATTGCGACCAACAATCTGGCCGGCATGGATCCCGTTTGAACATATTAGTTCCTGCCGGCTGGGCGGGAGATAGTGGTACGTATAGTTATGCAGCTCTATCCCGGGTCTCACATGTTCGATCGCCTCGAGCAGCTCCTCATCGCTGGCATCAGCGTTTTTCAGATCGTGACCCAGCGTAATCACAAACTCTGGCTCAATGGCAGGGCTGTAATAATCACCAGCCCTAAGAGGAACTCCCTCCTCAAATAGTCCAGGCGTCATTAACCGCCCGTAAATTGGCTCGTCAAAACCGAACTGCTTTCTGATGGCTGCGCTCGTGCACCCCACTTTATAACCAAGTGGCTTGTCTCCATCATGGATACGGAGTGCTTGGTAAATTAGTTGGCATTCGTAGGCGTCATCCATCGATAGCGCTCTGATATCTTCTATCGCGGGCGTAAATGTTCCCGTCTTGCTAAACGTATAAAACGATGTAGCGATCTCTTTTAACGTATTGCGCATGCGATTTAATTAGGGTTGAGGTTAAGGCGTTAGACCGATCCACTCCTTAAGGGCTGTCTAATACATGTATCTGCCTCACAATTTTGTCAACACTTGGGCAGCACACTCCTTCTGTTGAAACGTGCGTAGTAGTAATGTCAAACGCCGGTGACACGTAGTCTCTAGGAGATGAGATCACGCCAGTTTGTCTGTAGATTTCGACGCGTTTGTCTTCGTGATAGAATGTGCGATTCGAGTCATCTAGCACTCTTTGTAGGTGCCGCCGTGCTGCCAACTCTGCGTCGATTGATTACACAACTAAGAACGGCCTGCTGACGCTATCAATGTCGGGCATTTTTGCTTCCCAGATCCCATGTTGAAATGCTGCCTCAATAATTACGGAGACTTTGTTGGTGAGGTATTGGTTTACGACCTCAAAGAAAAAGTCCGACACAACCCGATTGGTCTCTGAGGGTAGCTGGTCGTGCGGTAGACCAAAAGTATTGACGTAGCCTTCTTTGATCTCATCGCGGCTCACGACCGGCATCCATAGCCGCTGCGCAAGCTCTTTGGACAGAGTGGTTTTCCCAGCCTTTAGACGGCCCGTTACTATCACGCACTTTGGTGTTTTGTTCATTGGGCTGGGTTCCTCCGGTCTATATTGCTTCTATCAGACAGGCGGCGCGGCTTCACATCCGTGAGAATGCCGATGGAGTTATTGTGGGCGCAGTGCGGTGCGGTCTTCGGCGATCATCGTCCTCCAAGCCGCTTGCTCGCGCTCGGCGAAGTTTGTGTCGAATCCAAACAGGCGCAGCGTGCGGCGGTCGTTGCGCCTGCGGGCCTCTTGGCAGATGGCGTCTACGGCCGGCACGTCAAATCGGTCGCGATGTGGGAGGCCGATACGCTGAACGTAGGCGCTGATAAAATAGCGCGTCTGATCGGAAGTGTTAATGGATCCGGCGTGGAGCAGTTCGTTGTGGGTAAAAACCATATCGCCCGCGGATAGCTCTACGAGCACTTCGCGCGCATGGGGCCGGTCGCGCTCTGCGGTTGGGATATGACTAAAGTCTAGATGAGAGCCCGGCACGACGCGGAGCGCACCGCTCTCGGCCGTCATATCCTGCAAGTAGGTGAGGCAGTTACAGGCCGTGGGCGCGGTGTAGGGGTGCGGCTTGAAGTGTGCGCTCGACGGGTGGTTGGCCCACATATCGGAGTAGTTAAACGCATCGCGGTGCCACTCTGCTACTCGATTAAACTGGTCGGCCGGCCGGCTGGGGAACCCGGTTATTTCAAAACTGTCGAGCTGTACAAAGGGGCCCATGACCCGTTCGGCAAAGTCGAGCATGTGGGAATTGAGCAGGTATGGTTTGAGCAGGTGGGCGAGCGTCGGATGGGCCATCAGGTTGGCGATCGTCGCGCGCGGTCTGTCGGGGTGTTCGGCAAAGCGTCGTGCAAACTCATCGTCTACCGCTGCGCGTACCTCTTCCAAGAGCGAGCGCGGCATGTAGTTGCGGAAGAGAGTGAATCCGTCGCGCTTGTACTCTGCGAAATGCTCTTCTAGCGTGCGTTGCATTGATCTGTGCCCATGCCTGTATGGTTGGTGATACTTTCGCGCGCCTCACCTGTTATATCGTCCCGAATAGCGATGGATAGAAAGCAGCACGGGATCAATGGTCAACCCCCTTGGAGGGCATAAAAAAAGGGACACCCTCTTTGAGTGTCCCTTTCATTTTGCTCTCGTGCGGCGCGGACGAAAGCAAAATATGGCGCTCCCACGGAGACTCGAACTCCGGTTACAGGGTTGAAAACCCTGGGTCCTAACCGCTAGACGATGGGAGCGTACATCGCTTTGTAAAGCGGAAAATATAGAATAGTCGGCCGCATTTGGCAAGCCTTGAATAGTAGAATTTATGGCTAGGCAAAGAGCGCCATATCCGGGTGCATATCGCCCCACTCTGCGGCCTGTTCGTAGGCGCGCGCCAGGCGCAGCAGCCGGGCTTCATCCCCCGGTTTGCCGATCAGCTGCAAGCCGATGGGTAAGCCGTCTCGGGTGAGTCCACAGGGCAAGCTTATCGCGCAGAGTCCGAGCGTGTTTACCGCGCTCGTATTGCGCAGGCAGAGCCCATTTATGCGAAAGTAGACGTCGTCGACGTCTACCTCGTGAACGGGTGGGGCGGCAAAGGGCGTAGTGGGGGTGATGAGAAAATCGACCGCTTCCAGCGTTTGGAGCGTCTTGGAGCGCATTGCCTCGCGTGCGCGGACCTGAGAGAGAAAGTCGATGGCGGAAATATCGCGCCCGTCTAGCATGCGCGCCGAGACGATTTCGTCAAACTGATCGAGGTTTTCCCGTAGGTCGCGCTGGTGGAAAAGGTAGCTCTCTACGGCTGTGACGTTTGCGCCGGAACGCCAGACGCTCAAATCGTCTAGCACTTCGAGTGAAATCTCATCGACGTGCACGTTGAGATCGGCAAATACCTGGGCCGTGGCGCGCACGGCGGCCTCGACCTCTTCGTCTACCTCGCTCCAAAAATACTCGCGCGGAAAGCACAGTCGCATCCCTTTGACGTCGCCTTCTAGCGCATCTACCCCAGAGAATATGGGGCCGTCGAGCGTGTTGGGATCAGATGGATCGGGACCACACAGAGCGTGAAAAAGCACGGCGCAGTCTTCGACTGTGTGACAGAGTGGGCCGATGCAATCTAGCGTTGGGTCAAGCGGAAGGACGCCGCTGTTAGAGATCGCGCCAAAAGTGGGCTTGAGTCCAACTAGGCCGCAAAATGATGAGGGAATGCGCACGGAGCCACCCGTGTCAGACCCGAGCGCTACGGGTGCTAAACCTGCGGCAACGGCAACGCCTGAGCCAGAAGAGGAGCCGCCTGGCAGGCGCGATACGGCGGCGTCCCACGGGTTCCACGGCGTGCCGTAGTGGTGGTTGATACCCGCTCCACCAAAGGCAAACTCGACCATATGCGTCTTTCCCAGCAGCACAGCTCCTTCGCGAAAGAGGCGGCCGGTTACGTGGGCATCGGCTTCGGCCACGTGATCGCGACGCAGTATGGACCCTCCTGTCGTACTCATGCCCTCCACGTCAATGAGGTCTTTAAGCGCTAAGGGAATCCCGTGCAGGGGGCCCAGAAAGTGTCCGCGTGCCATGAGTGATTCTGCGGCTTGAGCTTGGGCCCGCGCTCGCTCGTGTGAGAGAGCTATATAGGCGTTTACCGTTGGGTTAAACTGCTCTATGCGCTCAAAGAAAAATTCTGTTAGCTCAACGGGTGAGATATCGCGTCGGCGCAGCATGTTGCCCAATTCGCCTATAGAGGCAAATGCGAGAGACTCGTCCATACGCACTCCTTAACTGAGAGGTGCACGACTGTGGTGTCAGTGCCCTATTCCATTAGAGAGAAGCCTGCATATCCCATGGGGTCTTCTTCGCCCTCAACGCCTCCGTCGGGAAAGTACTCGCCCCATCGCTGTGTGACCCTTTTGACGATTGCTTCATCGGCGATGACTTCGCCAGGGTAGCCCGGCTTCATGCGGCAGTCGAATACGATGGGAGGCTGATAACAGGGATGATGTCGATGCAGTTCAACGCCGGCTGCATAGATGTCGGCCGCCGGTTCGAAGCGCGTAAACGTGCTCCATAGAAAGGTAATATTCTTTTCCACTACGCGCGCGCTGTCGACCAGAAACACCAGCGGCCATTCGGCTAGGGTCGGGTCCTGAGCCAGCCGTTGGGCGAAGTCGGGATCCTCAGTGTAGGACGGGCCTTGAACGGCCAAACATCCACCGCAGTATACGCCTATATCTCGAGCCCCGTCCGGCAGGGGACCGGTGAATTCTTGCGGCAGAGAGCGGACCGGATCGCCGACGCCAATGAGGATGCCCTTGCTGCCTTTATTGATTTCAGGTCCGGTGTAATCGAGCGTGTCCATCGCTAGATTGGCAATCACGAAGAGGTCAGTTTGCAGCTGCGTGCGTTCCAGTGCGTACTCGAGCACGCGTCGAAAATCGCCCAGGTCAAACTGAGCGTCGACGACGACGAGAAACTTGGTCAGGTTGAGCTGCCCACCGTCTTCGCCCAAGATGCGAAACGCAAATTTCATCGCTTCGCGCGGGTAGCGCTCTGCCACGGCGATGGCCGAAAGCGAGTGATAGCCGGTTTCGCCATAGCTCCAGATAGCGCGAATAGCCGGCATGACGAGCTTGGTTAAGGGCGCCATCAGTTCCTGAATGTACGTGCCTAGGAAAAGGTCTTCTTGAGGCGGTTTGCCGACGACGGTTGCGGGAAAGATAGCGTCTTTGCGGTGAAAGATGCGCTCGACCTGTAGAATGGGGTAGTCGTGCTGTAACGAGTAGTAGCCGTAGTGGTCGCCGAAGGGCCCCTCGGGCTTTCGCACGTGCGGGGGGACCAAGCCACAGATGGCAAATTCGGCTTCGGCAACCAGCGGCAGTTTGGCTTCGGCGTGGTCAATTCTGCGCAGCCGTTCGCCCTGCAGAAGCGAGGCCAAGACGAGCTCGGGTAGGTCCTCTGGCAGCGGGGCGATCGCCGATAGCATGAGCGCGGGAGGCCCGCCGACAAAGAGCGTCATGGGCAGTGCCTGGTCGCGCTGCTCGGCTACGTGATAGTGAAAGCCGCCCCCCTTTTGTATCTGCCAGTGGACGCCCACCGTGCGCGCATCGTGCCGCTGGATGCGATACATGCCGAGGTTGTGATGTCCGGTGTCGGGATGGTGGGTGTAGACCAAGGGTAGAGTGACAAAGTGCCCCCCGTCTTCGGGCCACGTTTTGAGCATGGGAATGCGCGTTAGGTCGGGCTCGCGCTGCACGACCTCGGCAATGGGACCGCTGCGCACGGTTTTCATTCCGACGCGCAGCGCTTCTGGAACGATGCTGCGATGGTCCCAAAGCTTGCCGGGCGATAGCGTTGGTAAATCTTGGGCGATTTGGACCAGCTGTTTTATAAAGCGCTCGGGTCGTATACCAAAGGCCATTTCAACGCGTTGGGGCGTTCCGAACAGGTTTGTCGCGCAGGGAAAATCGGCGCCTTCGACGTTGTTGAAGAGCAGGGCGGGTCCGCCTGCGGCAACGACGCGTCGGTGAATCTCAGCTAGCTCTTGATCCGAAGATACGGGCGCATTTATTTCGACAATTTGCCGCTCTTTGCGCAGGAAATCGATATACTGTCGCAGGTTGTTCATGGGGCTAAATATACGCTAATGTGGCTCGCGCGCACGTCTGCAGTGTGCGGCCTTTGGCAGCGCACGTCGCCGGTGAAGGTAGTGCGGGTGTGCGACTATCCGTCGGCCGGTAGAAGGATCCAAAGTTCGGGTCGACCCGCGTTGCAGTGGACGACGCGATGCAGCGGACAGAGCCCTATGATCCCCAAAAAGAGGACGGTACGCGCTGCGTGCCATGGTGCGGCAGTTGCTGCGGTCCGTCCGACGGCATCAATGCGTGCCTTGACGTTGGGGATGGGATGGAAGATGCGCTCGACGCCCTCGGTGCGTCTGGGCTCGTCGTCCTGTCTGCGGTCCAGGGTGCGCAGCGTCTCTGCCCACGTCCCTGCTACTTCGGGATGTTTCTGAATCAGGTGAGCATCGGCGGCCAGCGTTGCGCGGCGGCTGGGTGTGGGCAGGACCAGCAGGCCTATGAACGTGAGCAAGGTAAACCATAGAGAGGTGCTGCAGAGCGCTGCGACGGAATCGACGCCGGCGCCCGGCATCTGAGAAGCGATGGCGAACGTCGTGGCAAACCATCCGAAGGCGAGCATTAGGCCGCGTGCGCGCAGGCCGAAATCCACGGCGGCGACTCTGCGCGCTATGATCGATGCGAGCGCCTGGGGCGTGAAATCGGCAAGCCAAGAGGCTGGCAGCACGTGCGTCTCGGCCGTGGGAAGACCTACTATGCTTCCGGTAAACCCCTCGTCTTTGGCATCGACAAACTGCAGCGGCAGTCGCTCTAATCCCAATTGGCTGAGGGCGTCTGTGAGTGCGTTTTGAGTTGGGCGTACTGTCTGCAATCCACCGATCAGCAGAGCGAGTGGTCCCTGTATGGCCAGTAGGGCGAGGGCGGTTAGCCCGGCCACTCCGATGGCGCCTACGAACCCGCCGCTGCGGCCGCCCAGTGCAATTGCGGCACCGCACAGGCTGCCAATGGAGAGCAATAGCAGAGTCCCTCGCAGCCACGATCTGACCCATTGGTCGGCGTTGGGATGAGCGCGCCTGTGAGCTGCGGGTACGGCCAAGCCGCCGAGCCACTCAAAGGGCAATGAGACTAGGCTGATGCCGCCAAGCCAGAGAGCAAAGAGCGGTATATCCTTGAGAAACGTTCCGCCTTGATCCCCAAAGAGGCGTGTCGGGACGTCGATAATGAGAGCTAGGATTGAGAGCACGACGACGGTTCCAACGCCGGTGATGCCTACAGTTAGCCTGCCTCGTGCATAGGTGGGTGCGGCCATGGGAGACGTAAAAGTGGTCATTCCATTCCATTCGTAGTGAAAACGACCCCCTCGGAGAGGAGTCGTACGGGTTCACAGTGTTTTCTGTACGCCGGTGAATATACTCGGATGCAGCTCGTGCGCACCTGTGCGCGTGGAGTGCCTAGCCTGCGGTGCGCAGGGGGCCGCGCCCGCCGTTGGCATCAGTGATTGGCATGGGTGCTGATAGTGCGATGAAATCTTCGATGTCGAATTCTGCCAGGAGGCCAAAGCAGAAGAGTCCGGGCGTTGCGCTATACGGGGCGGGCCATTGGATCAGGCGCGCCAGCGAGTCGAGTAGATCGTGCGTCTGCAGCTCGGCGGCTAGATGGGGTCGCAGGGCGCAGGCGATAAGAGCCGCCGTCGAAATTGTGCGGCCGTGTGCGACAATGCGCGGGATGCCGTGGCGTTTGCCGGCCCACTTGCCCAGTGCGATGAGGTGGCCGACCTGTAAACCCAATGGACGCAGTCCGGTGGTGGCTACGAGCATTTGGTGCTGCCACCGGACGCCCATTTCTCCCGTGCCAAAAATATCGGCTACCAGTGCGCGACGTCCGGCGCTGAGCGCTGCATCGACAGCGGTTTGACAGCTGCTGCGCCCTCCGTCGGCGATGATTAAATCTGCGCCCTGTGCATTTGGTGGATCGATCTCAACGACGGGCAGCGTCCACTGGTCGTCGAGGTGGAGCGCGTAGTGCTGGGCTGAGTATGCTTTGCGCATTTTGCGTGCGCCCACTGTGTCTGCGCGAAGGTTTTTCCAACTCGTCACGCTGATCAGCGTGGATAGACGCCTGCGCGCAGCGGCGGGAGAGCGACGCTTGGTTCTCGCCGTCCGGGTTTTGCCCAGCGCGTCCTGGGCAAGCGTGTAAAGCGTCGCGTTGTCGGATGGTAGACCGACGTTGAGCTCGGATTCGCTGCGGACCTCGTTGCTCCAAGGTAAATCGTCTTCTGGGCCGTCCAGCTGGAAATGCTGGTTGAGGAAAGCGTAAAGCTGACGGCGGTTATCAGCGTCGTAGTTGTGCGTTCCGGGGACGACGTTGTCGTACAGCGCCAGTGCGTCGTCTGCCCCCAGCGCAGAGTACACGCCGCGGCCCGGTTTGAATACGGATGTGCGGGCCCTTCGCGTCTGGAAACAGCAGTCGTCATGGCGGTTGTAAATCAGCAGCGCTGGTCGAGGTGCATAGAGTCCCGTCAGCACGTCGTAGTCAGCTACTGCGGCCATATCGGAAGGACACTGCTCTAAATCGCCAACGTCTTCCACACATTTGCGTCGTTGCCACAGAGCCGAATAGCCAGCTACGGGTACGATGACGCGCACGCGCTGGTCTAACGCCGAGAGAATGGCAGTTTGCCAGCCGCCTCCTGACAACCCCGTCATGGCCACGCGCTCGCCGTCGGCGTGAGGGTGTGCCAAGAGCACGTCGAGGGCTCGCTTCATGACCAAGTAGAACACGCCGATGCCCGCCGTGCCGCACAGATCGAGCGCGCCGATGCGATTGTGATCGAGATCGGCGCGCAGCTCGCCCATGCCTATGAATTCGCTGTTGAGCGCCAGCATGCCGCGCTTGGCCAGGTTGATGCACCGCGCCTGCTTGTAGTCCATCGCTTTGCCGCCCATGTGGTGGCCGTTGGGGTTGAGCACGGCCGGTACACGACCGCGGAGCTCTATAGGTTCATAGAGCAGAGCGGGTATCCACATGCCTGGATAGCCCTCGTAGCGGAGTTTGCGAATTCGATAGCCAGCGTCCGTTTCGATCGTATCCGTCCATTGGACCCGCGGGGTTTCGTCGAGCAGGCCGTCGGCGTGGCCGCGGAAAAACAGCGCTAGCATCTGTTGGCGCACGCGCTTGGCACGCCGTCGCCAACTGGCGGCAGAAGTGGGTTGCTCGAGGACGGGTAGGTGCGCCGCCAGCAGAGTTTGTAGCTGCCGCGTCGCGGTTTGGCCTATGAGTCGCCGTTGGAGCAGCGTGCGCATTATACGGGCGTTTTCAACGACACTTCGGCCGTGATAAAGTAGTGGTCGCTCGGGTAGCGCCCATCGCGATGCACATCGATGATCTGCGCGTCGTCAACTTGTGCGCTGCCTCGGCTGAATACCCAGTCCATTTTGCCGATATCTCCCTCGTATGCGGGTCCCTTAAAGGCGTGATAGGTATGTCCGGGATCTTCCGGTCCGTGGAGGGCTGCATAGGTGTCTCGCCAACCGGCTGATAGAAAGGTCTGTATGGCTTCGTTCTGCACGTCGCAGTTCATGTCACCGGTCAGGAACTGAGGGTAATTGTCGTCGTAGGCGGCCGCGTCTTCGCAAATGAGACGAGCTCCGTTGACGCGGGCCGGCTGGCTAACGTGGTCGAGGTGCGTGTTGACTATGCGGAATTCGCAGCCCGAACGGCGCTCCTTTAGGCGCAGCCAGTTGGCCAGACGCACGCAGGCGCTGTCCCACGAGCTCGAGCCGCTGATATGGGGTGTTTCTGAGAGCCAAAACCCTCCTGGAGAAATGAGTTCAAAGCGATCACGGCGGTAGAAAATGGCGTTGGTCGGCCGGTCGGTGTGTGCCTCGTCGGCAATGCCGAAGTGCGCATACTCGGACAGTGCATCCCGTGCATAGGCACACTGCTGCAGCCAGAGCTCTTGAAAACACACAATGTCGGCGTGCAACGCACGGATGGTATTGAGCGCGTATTCTTTGCGTAATTCCCAGTGGTCGGGGCCGTCGTTAGCGGGGAAACAGCGGATGTTGCAGGTGGCGATACGCATGAGGTTTGCCCTTTATGACGTGGACGGTCTATGTTTGTCGCTTATGGTAAACTCGGTGAGTAGGGACGGTACTACGCAGGTGACAAGCGCGCAAGGGGAATGCCCGAGTCAGCTCTTTATCACGACCAATCCCGGCATGGAAGACGTGGTGCGAGACGAGCTGTTAGAGCGGCTGCGCGCGGCGGGGCTTCCGCCCGTCGCAATAGAGCTCAATCCCTTTGGTTTTGGCGGCCAGGTTTGGGTTGAGGGTGGAGAGGCTGAACGGATGTGCCAGATAGCCATGGAACTGCGTTCAATACACCACGTTTTTCAACCGCTCCATCGCTTCTCTCTGCCGCCGCAGGGCGCCCTACAGCACATAGAGTCAGAGGTCGAAGTGTTGGGTATTGCGGCCATGGAGACGGCCAAGACGTTTCGCGTGACCAGTCGGCGCAGCGGCGAACACGACTTTGGCAGCGTCGACGTTCAGCGTCGGGCCGGTGCGGCGCTGTGGCGGCATTATGGCACGGCTGTCGATCTGGAGAACCCGGACGTTGAAGTGCGCGTCGACGTGTTTGGTTGTATGTGCTTGGTCAGCTTTCAGCGGACGCTTAAATCGCTTAGCAAGCGGTTTGTGCGCCGATATCAGCCTCGCGTGGCGCTTAAAGCTTCGGTGGCCTACGCCCTGCTGCACTTTGCGCGCATTGGGGAAAAAAGCGATGGTACACTGCTCGATCCGTTTTGCGGTTCGGGTACGATTCTCTTTGAAGCGGCTGAAATTTTCCCAGACCTAGCGCTCTTCGGCAGCGATATCGATCAACACGTAGTGGACTGCGCGCGCGAAAATGCCAGCGCGTTGGGATGCGCTGGGCGCATGGCGCTGTGTCAGGGCGATGCGCGTGGACTGGACGCCGTTTTTCCCGACCGGCGTTTCAACTATATCGTAACCAATCCGCCCTACGGTATGCGCTTTGGTCAACATCTCAACTTTGACCGATTTTATACGCGCGTTTTGCAGCAGTGTTGGTACCGACTAAGGCCAGGCGGTCGCTTGGTGCTCATCGCTTGGAAGTATCGTCTGTTCTCTCGTGCGGCAAAGAGGACAGGACTTTTTTGCTTGCGGGCTGAGCGCGTCGTTGAAACGGGCGGTCTACATCCGCGCATCTTTGCACTAGACAGAATAGATAGGGAGGGAGAAAACTGACAACGCTCTACTTGATCCGCCACGGCGAAGTATACAATCCGCAGGGCATTATTTACGGTCGTCTACCCGGCTTTGGTCTCAGCGAGCGCGGACGCCGGCAAATCGCCGCCGCCGCCGAGTCGCTGCACGCAGCGCCTCCCACTGTGCTGTATGCATCGCCCATGCAGCGAACGCAGGAATCGGCCGCCCTTTTGGCGCAGCGGTGGTCGCTGCCAGTACAGACGGATGAGCGGATTATTGAGACGAGCATTGGATCGTTTCAGGGTCGGCGATTTGAAGCTCTGCCCAAGCCCTATATCACTGAAGAAGGGGCGCATCCCGAACTGGAAGGGGCTGCTTCCATGCGGACTCGCTTTATGGAATGGGTCGAAGACGTGCGGAGCCGCCATCCGGATCAGGTGATCGCCGCCGTATCGCACCGCGACCCGATTATCGTTGCGCTGCTCTACTGGCAGCAGCTCTCGCTAGAGGAATTGCCTGACTTTGCAATGGATCCGGGCTCAGTTTACGAGGTGGCGTTTTCCGAACGGGTTTCGGTTCGTGCGTTGAGGATGGCAGAGGGAGCCTGATTGCATCCTGTGTATTAGGTACCTTTGGCTGTGTCGCACAACGGACTCGTTTTATCACCTAGTTCCTCTACCATAGACTGCGCTAATAGGTCCGTAAGCAAGATTGTTGGACCGTTCGCCCTGCGTTGGATGTTTCCGTCTCGGTTCGCTTGACACTGGGCGCCGTCTTTGCTTTGCTATCGCCTGCGCTGGTTAATCGTCAACCGTAAGTGAACTGAACAGACAACCACACATATGGAACTTCTCTCTCATACTACCAACCACTTTGGCGCCGTCTTGACTGAGCCGGATGCGCTGCCAGAAGATCCCGAAGTTTTTCGCGCAGAGTTGAGCCATTCGCTTGATGCGTGGCGCGGCGAGGGCTATCGCTTGGCCTGGGTTGAAATACCGCTCCCACGCGCTGCCCTCGTTCCCGTAGCGGCCGAAGCGGGTTTTACATACCACCACTGCGGTGAGACCTACGTCATGATGACGCTGCGCTTGGAAGATGCGGCCTTCATACCGCCGCATGCATCACACTATATCGGAGCGGGGGGTGTCGTGCTGACTGAAGATCAGGAGTTGCTGGTCGTCAGCGAGAAATACCAGCGTCGGCATCCGGGTCCGCCTCGGTATAAGCTGCCTGGTGGGGCCTTGCACGAAGGCGAGCATTTGGCCGAAGGCGTTGTGCGCGAAGTGCTGGAAGAGACGGGCGTGCATGCGCGCTTTGACGCGCTAGTCTGTTTTCGCCACTGGCACGGCTATCGCTACGGGAAGTCGGATATCTACTTTGTTTGTCGTTTGAGTCCGCTGAGCAAGAAAATCACGATTCAGGAAGAGGAAATCGCTGAGTGTTTGTGGATGCCCGTAGAAGCATACCTCGAAGCTGAGGGCGTGAGTCCGTTCAACAAGCGCGTCGTCCAGACGGCTATGCGCAGTGCCGGCATTGCACCCTGCGAAGTGGAGGGATATGCGGAGCCGGAGCGCTACGAGTTTTTTATGCCGAGCGATGTAGAAATAAGTGAGCACTAGGTCTTGGTTAAGCCCAACATACTGTTGATAATGACCGACCAGCAGCGCGCAGATGCGCTTGGATGTAGCGGCGGTTGGTTAGAAACGCCGCATTTAGACGGTATTGCCGCCGGTGGAGTGCGCTTTGAGAACTGCGTCACCAATGCGCCGGTGTGTATTCCGGCGCGTCTGAGTTTGGCCACGGGCCTATATCCGCACAATACGGGTGTGTGGAACAATCAGGCAAGTCAGCTGAGTGGCGACCAGCCGACTTGGATGCAGCGCGTGCGCAGCGCGGGCTATAGAACAAGTCTGTTTGGCAAGACGCATTTGCACCCGCACAGTGGGGATCTGCGCGATCGCGAGTACCTGATGAAGACCTACGGTCTGGATGACGTTGATGAGATCGGTGGACCGCGGGCCAGCATGCGCGTGCTTTCGCATATGACGGCTTGGTGGCGCGATTCGGGTATGTGGGACTGCTACAAGGCCGATTTTGAGGAGCGCTTTGAAGGCAAACCGCACACCGTCCGTCCCTCGCCGCTGGGCATGGAGCACTACGCTGATGTCTATGTTGGTCAACGTGCCAAGCAGTATATAGAAAACTACGATCTCAATCAGCCTTGGTGTTGCTGGGTCAGTTTTGGTGGGCCTCACGAGCCATGGGATGCGCCCGAGCCTTACGCTAGCATGTACGATCCGCAGCGCATGCCTCCTCCGCGGGCCGTTCCTACCATTGTCGCAGGTCGTCCCTTGGGAGGGCTTGATAACAA
Source organism: uncultured bacterium (assembly GCA_964011675.1). Classification (GTDB taxonomy): domain Bacteria; phylum Latescibacterota; class UBA2968; order UBA8231; family UBA8231. The sequence continues at coordinate 35,009 of CAXGPR010000012.1, read as the reverse complement.
GTTGGCACAGGGCGCGGAGTTGATGGAAGAAGACATAAGCGCCATGCGCGCTAACTATGCGGGCAATACGAGCCTGATCGATGCGCAGATCGGCGAGATATTGGAAGCCGTAGAGCATCGCGGCGAGTTGGATAACACCATCATCGTCTTTGTCTCTGACCACGGAGAAATGAACGGGGATGCTGGGCTGGTCTACAAATCAAATTTTCTCGATGGAGCTGTGCGGGTGCCGCTGCTGGTTCGCGCCCCCGGTATGGCGCAGGGCGCGGTGTGTACGTCTCCCGTCGAATGGTTTGATATTGGGCCCACGCTGGTTGAATTGGCTGGCGGTGAAATAGACTACGCGCAGTTTGCTCGCTCGCTCTGTCCGGTATTGAGCGAGCCGAATGCCGCACACAGGAGCGAAGCGATTTCCGAGCTCGACGGAGAGGTTATGCTGCTCGACGAGCAGTGGAAAGTCGTGCTCAATGCAGAAGGCCAAGTCTACATGCTCTTTGACGTGCGCAACGACCCGCACGAGTCTACGAATATAGCGGGCGACTACGCCATGCGCGCAGTTGAAGACGCGTTGCGTCTTCGCGTCCTAGACCGCCTCTTGCAAACGCAGCTGCGTGGCTCGGGATATGCATTTGACGTGCACGGACCGATTAAGCCGCGGCGGGCCTCTGGTAGATCCTGAGCGCGGTACGTTAAGCGGTCTGCAAATCCAGCTGCTCTAACACATCCGTATTGACCACGTATTGAGGAATGCGGCCTTGGAACACGTCTACGATGGACTGGGCCGCCCAGATTGACATGCGCTCGCGCGCTGCGTTGGTCTTGGACCCCGTGTGGGGCAGGGCCAACACCTGCGGCAGTCGCACTAGATCAAGCGACGTACCGGTTGGTGGCTCGGTTGCCTGACAGTCGAGTCCTGCGCCCTGCAGATGCCCACTCTGCAGCGTTTCTATGAGGGCCGCTTCGTCGACTAGGCCGCCGCGCGCCGTGTTGATTAGGTAGCTGCCCGCCTTCATCGCAGCGAGAAAAGAGCGGTCGACCATGTCCTTGTTTTGATCGGTCATCGGTGTGTGCAGCGTGATTGCATCTGACGTGCCTAACAGGGTCTCTCGATCGACCGATTCGGCCCCCATCTCTTGGATCACAGAATCATCTATCCACGGATCGTGGACGAGCACGCGCATGCGGAAGCCGAGGGCGCGCCGAACGACCTCGGCGCCGATGCGCCCGCAGCCGACCAATCCGAGCGTCATGGCCGAGAGGTCTTCGCCGATTGGCACATCGTATTTCCCAGCCTTTTTAACCGTCTGATCGCCCGACACTAGCTGGCGCGTCATGCCCAAGAGTAAGGCAAAGACTTGGTCGGCGACCGCATCGCTCATAGCGCCTGGCGTATAGGTTACGACGATGCCGCGTTCGGTGCAGTAGTCCAGGTCGACCTTGTCGTAGCCAACGCCGTTGCGGGCAATAACCTTGAGCGAATCTGCCTGATCGAGTGTGGAGGCGTTTAGGTTTTCAGAGCCGGCAAGCAACCCGTCGATGCCGACGAGTTTTTCCCGCGTTTCGTCATCGGGCCAGCCCGGGCGTGGTGGTTGTGCGACCACTTCAAGTCCGGTTTGCTCCATCATTTCGGTTGCCGGTGAGCGCCCCTTAAATTCAATGTGAACGCTGGTCAGTACTTTGGGCATAATAAATTTCCTAAAAGCGAGTGTGTTCGTACTGTTCGAAAGGCGTTTCTACCTGCAGCTCGTCGGCCAAGTCCTGCAGGCTTTGCTGGTGTTCGGCTGAGACGGGAATGCCGTCGCGTGCGTAATCGCGCTCGCGCTGCCATTCGAGTCCACCCGGCAGTTCGGCTTGTTCAAATCCTGGAAAGGGTTGCATCGCACGTGCCTCGCCGATAAAGCGGTCCATCTCGCTCTTAAACTGGTCGACGGGCATGAAGCACTGCACGTCGAATACCGAGATAAAAGAGCCTTGGTTGGACTCCCACTTTGATTGGGGCTCCATAAACTGCGGCAGGTAGATGCCGGCCAGCATGCCGCCAAAGGCGCGGTTCATCGCGCCAATGCCCAGTTCTTTAAAAAAAGCGAAGGGCATGCGATCGAAAAGAGTTTCATCCCACGGAAGCATCCAGGCGCCCATGTCGATGACTAAGGGAGGTTGTTTACCAGAGGGAAAGGCCACGCTGATCGGCGAAGTGCAGTTAACGCCTTTGACAAGCGCATCGGGACTCATGGGAGAGCGATGAGACGATACGGCGATGGCGAAGCAGTCCTGTTCAAGCGCCATGCGCGTGTATTTGCCCGCACCTCCAAAGTGGAAGTGGTTGCGCGTGGTGATGGCAGCAGTGCCGTATTCCTTGGCTTTCTTAACAGCCCATAGCGTTCCCTGGTAACAAGGAAAATGGCCCAGACCTCCGTCTCCATCGTAGACGCGCGTGGTCGGAGTTTCACTCATCACCGTTACTTTTGGCTGCGGATTGACGCGTCCCTGCCTAATCATGTCGATGTAATCCGGTATCTTGCGCGTACCGTGGCTATGGACGCCACGCAGGTCGGTCAGTACGAGTAGTTTGGCCATTAACTGGGCGTCTTCCGTCGAAGTGCCGGCCTTTTCAAAAAGCGCTACAACTAACTGGTGCAGTTGCTCTTGGGGCATAAGGATGCCCGTATTGGGAGGAACGTTGGAACCCACAGACACTCTCCTTGGATGAAAGATGCGTGCGCGCTAAATATGCTTCCTCTTCAATTGCTGTCAAGCAAGAAGAAATTGCCTACTAAGAGTCAATTTATTTGCTTAAGCTGGGTTGTGACATGCTGACAGATGGGCATTGAAACGAGAGAAATAGACATGGCCTACGACTTGGTTTTGCGCGGCGCGCGCGTGCTTGATCCAGCGCAAAAAACAGACGGCATATTTGATGTTGCAGTATCTGATGGCCGTATTGCGACTGTGGCTCAACGCTTGGTGGAAGAGGGGCATAAGGAAATAGATATAGCGGGCAAACTGCTGACGCCCGGTTGGATCGATATACATGCGCATCTCTATCCCGGTAGCACGACGTGGGGTATTTGCGCCGACGCGCACTATCTGTCTACGGGTGTGACGACAGCCGTAGACGCTGGAAGCGCTGGTTGGGCGAATTTGCAGGGATATCTGGACTTTGTAGTTGCGCCCGCCCGAACGCAGTTTCTGTCCTTTGTGCACGTGTGTGGTATTGGTCTTACTTACGGTCCGCTGCCCGAATTGGCCGATATGCGCTACGCCGATGCTGAGCGCACGGCATTCGTCATTGAACACTTCGCCGAACACTGCGTCGGAGTGAAGGTGCGACAGGGCGAGGGACAGGTCGCTGACAACGGCGTGGAACCGCTGCGCTTGGCCGTACAGGCGGCCGAATGGGCCGAGGTGCCCGTGATGGTACACATCGGCCGAGGCGTGCCCCTGCCCGACGTGCTTTCTCTCATGCGTCCGCGCGACATTGTGACTCACTGCTATCAGGGTACGGGCGACGGGATTCTCGCAAATGACGCGTCGGTTCTAGCCGAGGTTCAGCAGGCGCGCAGAGACGGCATCTTGTTTGATGTGGGACACGGCGGAGGAAGCTTTGACTACGGAGTTGCTATCGATGCGCTAGCGCATGGATTTGTCTCGGATGTAATAAGCACCGATTTGCATGCGCACAGCTGGGACGTGCCCGTAGAAAGCCTGCCGCACACCGCATCTAAGCTGCTCAACCTCGGTGTGCCCATAGAGAGCATCGTGCAACAGTGCACGGCCAATGCTGCATTTGCTATCGGGCGTGAAGGTGAACTTGGGACCCTGCGTGTCGGAAGTGTGGCCGACATTGCGGTGTTCGACATCAAAGAGGGCGTGTTCCAATACAGCGATGTGCGCGGACGCATTGAAGAGGGGAATCGACAGATTGAGGCGCGACTTTGCGTGCGGGCAGGTGTGCCCTACACGCCGGAGGAACTGCGCGATGAGGTCCGAGAGGATCTGGAGCGCGCGCGTTTTAACAAAATGCTCAACGGAAAGCGTCTTGGAGAGCTGGGATGGAGCAAGGCGTGAACGGGTTCGAGCGATGATATCCTGTATTGGGTGCGATTCATGCTAGTGCACCTCGAAGTGTCCGAGCGACGCCCCGTGTTGGGCGGGCGCGCGTGGGGAGAGACGGGGGCCTATGAGCAAATTGAGGGCCGTGCCCACTTTTCTTTTGATCCTCAGCTTGCGTTGAATGCGCCCGTGGTCGATCTGAGATGGGCCCCGCGTAGCACGCAAGGCTTGGTCGAATGTCGCGCGGATTTCTGGATGCTCAGGCCCGTGCAGGCCAGTAAGGGCAGCGGACATATGCTGTATTATGTCGTCAACCGAGGCCGGAAAGGTGCGCTAAGCACTTTTAATCTAGCAACGGCATCCAATCGGCCCGAGACGGCTGACGAGTTCGGTGATGGTCTGCTGATGGAACACGGTTTCACCGTGGCCGCCTGCGCCTGGCAAGCGGACGTGCCACCCGAGGCGCCCGATAATCCACATCTGATGACGCTTGATGCGCCCACGATCGAAGCGGAAGGGCCCATCAGTTGTGAGATCGTGGTGGACGAACCGATCACCGTACACTCATTGGGGTCTCGCTACCACCGCCCATACGAGGTGGCTGCTGGCTGCGCAGCGGATGCAGAGTTGAGCGTGCGGAGCCGTCCATACGATGCACCAGAGCCGGTCGCGCGTTGCGCTTGGTCGTTCACGCAGCTTGAAGACGGTCGCCCAGCAGTCGAGTATGCTGCGGGCTTTGAGCCCGGTCTTATTTACAATCTCGTCTACACGGCCCGCCAACCTGCAGTCATGGGTATTGGTATGGCGGCCACGCGCGACTTTGTCGCCCATATGAAGAGCGATGATCAACACCAGGTAGACCGCGCCTACGGGTTTGGCTCGTCGCAGAGCGGACGTTTCCTCCGTCAATTTCTCTATGAGGGATTTAACGAGAGCGAAAGTGGTACCCGCGTTTTTGACGGGCTGCAAATAAACGTAGCCGGCGCTGGCCGCGGCTCATTTAACCATCGTTTTGCTCAACCTTCACGGCACGCTAGCGCCCATTTTGACGTATACTATCCGACAGAAGAATTTCCCTTCGCCGATGCGCCACAGCAAGACGGTCGGGATGGACTGCGAGGTGGGCTGTTTGATCGCGCTCTAGAATGCGGTGTCTTGCCAAAAGTTTTTCACGTCAATTCGTCGACCGAGTATTGGAATCGCGGGGCCGCTCTCACGCACGTGGACGTTGCGGGAGAGCGCGATCTGCCCACGCACGATGCTGCGCGTATATACCACTTTGCCAGCACGCAGCACGGTGCGGATGGACTGCCCGAGGGTCAAGAAGACCTGCCCGGTAATCCTGTCGATTTTAGGTTGGGACACCGAGCGTTGCTGCTTGCATTAGATGCGTGGGTGCGCCAGGGACGGGAACCACCTCCTAGCTGTTACCCGACGCTGGCCGATGCAACGTTGGTCGATCCGCAGGGAGCGGCGTTTACATTTCCACCTCTTGCGGTGCTTGGCAGGCCCGCTGCGCCGCGCGTAGTGCGACGTTTGGATTTTGGCCGGCGCTGGTCAGAGGGTATTATTGACAAGGCGGTGCCTGCATTGGGTGCACCCTATCCGACGCTCGTGCCAGCCGTTGACGCAGACGGCAATGAGGTGAAGGGCATTCGTCTGCCGGAAGTGGCCGTACCGCTGGGCACGTTTGTCGGCTGGCGTTTGCGCACGCCCGAGATGGGCGCTAGCTGGGCTCTGGTGGGTCTCTCGGGCGCGTGGCTGCCTTTTGCTGCTCGGGCGCCCGAGGATATGGATCCACGTCTGTCGATTGCCGATCGCTACGCGGACGTGGACGAGTATGCGGCATGCTGCACGGAGGCAGCGTGCGTCCTCGTTGCAGAGGGTTACCTATTGGAGCGCGACGTGGCACGCGTTTACAAGCGTGCGGTCCAAATGTATGAGTGGGCTATAAATCGTTAACGAAACAGACTTTTTCGAGAGGGGTTAGAAGTGCTGCAACACACAGATGATTTACGCATACAGCAGGTAAAACCGCTGATTCCACCGGCCATTCTCATGGAGGAATTGCCGGTGACAGAAAATGCTTCCAATACGGTGGCTAACGCCCGGCGCGATACTGAGGCCATTTTGCGCGGCGACGATGATCGCCTCGTAGTAGTTGTCGGTCCGTGTTCGATTCACGATCCGAAAGCTGCGATTGAATACGGTGAGCGTTTAAGAGAGAAAATCGCTGAACTCAGTGAGGACCTCTGTCTGATCATGCGCGTATACTTCGAGAAACCGCGCACTACGGTTGGCTGGAAAGGACTCATTAACGATCCCAATCTCGACGGGAGTTTCGACATCAACAACGGTTTGCGAGCCGGTCGCAAATTGCTGCTTAAACTGACCGAGATGGGTCTGCCGGCGGGATCGGAATTTCTCGACACTATCTCCCCGCAGTTTATAGCTGATCTGATTTCTTGGGGTGCCATTGGTGCGCGGACGACTGAGAGTCAAATTCACCGCGAACTGTCTTCGGGTCTATCGATGCCGGTCGGGTTCAAAAACGGTACCGACGGCACCGTGCAAATTGCCATTGATGCGATTGGTGCCGCGCGTCATCCACACCACTTTCTCTCTGTCACAAAGCAGGGAATTTCAGCTATTGTCGCAACGGCGGGTAACGATTCCTGTCACGTTATCTTGCGCGGGGGTAAAAGCGGGCCCAACTACGACGCGGCTGATGTAGAAGCGGCGGCTGCCCAGCTGGAGAAAGCAGGCTTAACCCATCGCGTTATGGTGGACTGTAGCCACGGCAATAGCAGCAAGGATCACGCGCGCCAGCCGATCGTGGCCGAAGCGGTTGCCGCGCAGGTTGCGGCCGGATCCGATCGCATCTTTGGTGTTATGCTGGAGAGTCATCTCGTCGAAGGTCGGCAGGATCAAAAACCCGACCAGCAGCTGGCCTACGGACAGAGCATAACGGACGCTTGTATATCCTGGGATAAGACAGTTGAGGTATTGGAAAAGCTGGCCGAAGCGGTGCGCGCGCGCCGTGCTCGCAGCTGATGCCGTAGGCTAGAATAGTCGTGTTCCATTACACCGGCACACAGCCTATCGCGGGATCCTGGTTTGAATTCCAGCATCACAACCGCGCAGAAGGGGTCTATTGGAATCCTGCTTGCGCCCGTTTTGATGCGGCAGCGTGGCACGCCAAAGTGGGTGAAATGGCGGCGATTGGATTGGAGTATCTCGTTCTGATGGCCGTCGCGCTGGATCACAAGACCTTCTATCCGAGCAGGCTACTGCCGGCTTGGGAAATGGCCTGTCCCGATCCGCTTGAGGCGCTCCTACAGGCGACTGACGATCACGGCATAAAGGTCTTTGTTGGCAACGGCTTTTGGGGGCAGTGGGATAGCCCGGGTATCATAGCCGATGCTCGCGCGCGCGCGCGCCGTCTCGACGCAATGGAAGAGTTGGCTTCCCAATACGCCCACCACGCCAGCTTTTACGGCTGGTACTGGGCTAATGAAGCGGGCATTAATGGTCTCTTTAACGAAGCCTTTATCGACTATGCACGCGAGTGTAGCCGCTGTGCACGCGCCTTGATGCCGCATGCCCCGACCATGATTGCACCCTATGGTACGAATAGAGTGCAGGCCGATGAAGCATTTGCGCGCCAGCTAGAGGCGATGGAAGTCGATATTGTGGCCTACCAGGACGAGATTGGCGTGCAGAAGTCGACGGTAGAGCAGACGCCGGGCTACTACGAAGCGCTACGCCGCGTTCACGATCAGGTGCCACAGGTGCGACTTTGGGCCGACGTGGAGATTTTCGAGTTCGAAGGGGCGGTATATAAGAGCGCACTTCTGCCAGCGCCTTTTGCTCGAGTTCAGCGTCAGTTAGAGGCCGTCTCGCCTTACGTAGATAGAATCTTAGTCTACCAGGCGTTGGGTATGACGAATGCGCCCGATTCACCGGTGTTTGCAGGGCACGAAGATTCTACGGCGCTCTATACCGACTACGCTTGCTGGCTGCGCCACTATCACCCAGACAGACTGCGTTGAGATTGGAGACTCCATGAGCTTTGGCATTACAAAAACCATTCCGGCCGATGAGGGGATTGAGCAGGTTGAGCGCCTCTATGACGGCAGCTTGGATGAATACGAATTTCACATGGCTGGGACACCGTCCAAGCTAGGCGTTGGAGACTACGTATACACGATTTTTGAGCACAAGATTCGCGGCAGGCTGCAGATTACACGCCTTGAAGGTGGAGCGGTCAATCCCAAGTCGGGCAAGCCGCGCACGCTGGTTTTCGTCAAGGCACCGGGCGAGCGCCTCGACGAGCCCATTCTGCGCAAAGGGCACCAAGGCACGCGCTACTACGACGGGGCCGACTGGCCTCGTTCGTAGGGTATGCTGGCGTCCATTGGGGTCTGGCGTACTCTGAGGGAAAACGCGTCGTATGCAGCTGAATCCCACGCGCGAATTAGTCTTTAATCATCGCCTGTGCGCGCTGCGATGAGAAATATTGCCTTTCTCTTCCTGTGTGAGGCCTTTTCTCGCACCGGCAGTATTGTAGTCTTGTCGAGTATGGCGCTGGTCGGCCGCGAGCTCGCACCGCATGCGGCTCTGGCTACGCTACCGCTGGCTCTGGCCCCTATTACCACGATGCTGGTGACGGTCCCCGCTGCCCGCCTCATGCAGCGCTGCGGACGCAAGGTGGGGTTCGCCCTAGGCGCCGTTTTGGGTATGGTGGGTGGTTTAGTCGGCTGTGCGGCGCTCTTTAACGAACACTTTGCTCTGCTGTGTGTGGGGGCGGTAGGTATTGGCGCAGTTAATGGATTTTCCACCTACTATCGTTTTGCGGCAGCAGAAGTCGTTGATGAGTCGCGGCGCAGTCGCGCGATTTCGCTCGTCATGGCGGGTGGGATTGTGGCGGCCGTGGCAGGCTCGAACTTGGCCAGCTGGTCGCGTGGCCTCTTTCCCGAACATCTCTTTGCCGGTTCCTATTTGGCTATTGCAGGGATTCAAGTGCTGGTGCTTTGCGCGCTGTCATTTGTGCACTTTCCGGCTCCATCTGTGGCCGAGAGTGCCGGAGGAGGCCGGTCGCTGCGTGAGATTGCACGCGATGCGCGCTTTGTCATCGCGCTAGTCGGAGCCGTAGCCAGCTGGGCGGTGATGTCCCTACTGATGAATGCAACGCCGCTTTCAATGCATCGTCACTTGCACAGCTTTGACGATACGGCGTGGGTTATTCAGTGGCACGTGCTGGGTATGTTCGTGCCGTCTTTCTTTACCGGGCATCTTGTCAGCCGCTTTGGTGAAGGACGGATCATGGCGAGCGGGCTGCTGCTGCTTGCCCTTTCGGCGTTTACTAACCTGGGCGGCGTGGCTCTGCACAACTATGCGGTGGGGCTGGCTCTACTAGGCGTGGGGTGGAACTTGCTTTTTGTCAGCGCGACTTCTCTACTGGCAACCGTCTATAGCCCCGAAGAGAAGGCGCGCGTGCAGTCGGCTAACGATTTTCTCATTTACGGACTGATGGTGCTAACCACGTTTGGCTCAGCGCCCTTGGAAGAGGCCGTTGGATGGGAGATGCTCAACTTAATGGCCCTGCCGCTGCTAGCCTGCGTCGCATCGGTCATGTGGATGATGCATCGCCGCGACCGGTCCAACCGGGCATAGATTATTCTGACATGTCGGCATCAGTTAGGGCGGCCAGCAGAGACGGGACGCCAAAGTAAACGAGGCTGAGCGCCGTTGGATTCATGGCGACGGCACCGCGTCGACTTGGGTGATTGCTCCAGTCTTGCGTCTGGCGCAGGGCCCGCAAAATGGACTGACCTACTTCTAAATAACGCGGCTGGCCAGTGAGGTGATACGCCCGGGCTAGGCTGCCGCAAAGAATGCCGTGATAGTGCTGTCTGAGCGCATGGTCTAAGTCGTATGCGTCCGCTCCGCCGCAGAACCAGTCCACTGCGCGCACGTAGGTCTGTGCCACGTCTTGGCGGCCTGTCATATGCTGCATCAGCTCGAGTCCTATAAGCAGGTAGTGCGTCTGATAGCCCTTCTGTTCAGACTGGGGTAGAATCTTTTTGAGCGCTGTGAACGTGCCACCTAGAGCGGTAAACTCTTCGTCGGTAAACGGTGTGGCTGTGCCCATTTCCACGGCGAGCGTTGCGCCTTCTGTGGCCATGCCGTAGGGCGCTTGGTCGGGTAATTTATCCTCTGTGGAAACCTGAAAGCGCTTATTCCAACTGCCGTCGCCGTTTTGTCCACGCGCGATGATCTCGTAAACGGCTTCGGCGCGCTGAATGAAGCGATCCTCACCCGTCACCTCGTAGACGTAGAGGAGGCCGCGCAGCACGTTGGCGATTGAACGCAGGCTAAAGCTGTAGCGGGCATCTTCTGTCCAGCGATAGGTGAGAAAAAAAGCGCCTGCCTCTCTGATGACTTCGAGTGCTCTGCCGTCCCCTGTCAGGTAGTAAAAATCGATCCAATTGTCGATAAACGTGTGCGAAGCACAGGGTTCGTCGCCAAAGTGATCCATGCTGTGGCGATAGCAGCCGCCCACCCAGTAGGGTCGGAGTGGGTGGTAGTGACAGGTGTCCACATCGAGTGAGTGGCGCGTCATGGCTTCGGCGAGGTTGAAAAAGCGCGCTTGGCCCGAGCGCAGAGCGTGCAGCCAGATAGCGTGCCGCGGGTCCCATTCGCTGTTACACCAGCCCCAGCGTCCCCTAAAGCGCCAGCCATCGGCTTCTTCTTCCCACGTGGCCAGCACGTCCCCCCAGTCGAGGTACCCGTACCAGCGCTCCCGATGAATCTGCCGTTCCATCCATTCGACGAATCCTTCGAGCATGCGCTCACTCTCGCTGTGCTGTACCGAATATGCGCCGTTTCCCAGCAGCGGCATGCGCGTCGCGTCCTCGCGATCAATGGTCACGCAGGGCCAGCTGAGCGTGGCGTTGAGTGTGTTCTCAACGGCGCTGCTTTCCGAGCCGAAGCAGAGAAAAAACTCGCTGCTTTTGCCGCTGCCCAAGCCATCACTATAGACGCCTTCTCCCTCGTGCCAGGCGACCTCTTCGGCATAGCGCGCATAGTTAAGGGGAGTGCCAGCCGGATCGTGCCATAGAAAAATGTCGATGCCGGACGGGCTTGCGCCGAGGGCTTTGGGGTATTCTTCAGCCATGTGGCGCAGGGCCACTCCTGCGACGGAGTTGCCTCCTTCTAACATCACCCAGCTACCGCAGCGTTCGCCTTCGACCCTTTTTTCAACTCGTCTTCCAGTGTAGTGCAGCAGCTGAAAGTAGGAGTCTTCGCTCTGCGCCAGCAGCGCGTACTGGTTGGCTTGCAGTTCGCAGACGTGTTCTCTGCCTGCATCGACCGTGCAGCGCGTTGCCTGCTGTGTGGAAAAGGGTAGGTGCAAACCCAACTCGCGCACGCTCACTTCGCGTGCTGCCCCAGTAAATACGACCGTATGGACGACGCGGAGAAACGACTGGTCAGCGTAGGCGTATATGCGCGTAATCCAGCGCATCGGTCTGTAGCCGGCGTAGTGGTGCATGGGCACGTCAGCCTCGTAGGCTCCACTGCAGCGCAGGACTACGCGTAGAGGTCCCCGCTCTTCCACGCACGCTTCGTATTCGTCTTTGGCTAGTGCTGCGCTACAGGTGCCGCCCATGCCGTATAGGCGTCGCTCTGTTCCTCCAGCGTGGTCCGACTCGGATATAGTGGCCCACGCATCGCCTTTGGCGCTGCCGATAAAAGACTGGTCCACAACGAAATGTCCCTCGGCGTTGCGCTGTCCGCGCTCGGCGTAGTCGAGTAGGGCAAAGCGCCGTGTGCTGATGCCGAAGCGCAGGACACCGGTGCACACCGATATTTGTTTGTCGCTTTCTGTAATGCGGATGGACGTTTTCACTGGGATCGCTGCGCTGCTATCCCAGTGGAGAGTGAAGGCGCGTTCTCCACCTGCGGGTAGGTCTGTTTGGAAGTCGATGAGTATCCACTTGATGCTGCCGTCGCGCCAGTGCGAGAGTGCGCGCAGTTGGATTGCTACGCCCTGTCCGACTTCGTTTTCCAGGCACAGCGTTTTCGCGTCATGGACAACGCCCTCGGGCAGTGCCACGCCGCGCGTTAGCGGCCAAGCGATACGGTCTATACCCGCTTCTTCACACACGCGCAGGGATATGCTTTTGCTGTGTGTCATAAATCGTTTCTCCTGTATAATGTGCGGATGCAGGATGGGGCTATTTGCTTAACGACTTGGGGTCGTATATGTTTTCGCTCGGATCAATTGTAATTGCATTGTATATAGCAAATTAGTGAGAGAGGAGCGATTTGTGAAACTAGACCGTCGACTTACCGCAAAAAAACTGCAGCCTGCCACTGCGCGCTTTCTCGATTTGACTGCGCGTAAAATTTACGACTTGGACAAAAAGTGGGATCCTGCCAAGGGGACGCCGGTCTTTACGTGGAAGGGTCGCTACACGACGCGCGGTTGGACAGAGTGGACGCAGGGCTTCCAATACGGCTGTGCTATTCTGCAGTACGATATGACGGGCGACAGTCGCTTTCTGGACATTGGTCGCGAAAAGACCGTTTCGCATATGGCGCCCCACGTTTCGCATATTGGCGTGCACGACCACGGTTTCAACAACCTATCGACCTACGGCAATCTGCGGCGCTTGATGCTTGAGGGTGTGCTGCCGCACGACCAGCGCGAGCTTGAGTTTTACGAATTGGCAATCAAGCTATCGGGCGCCGTGCAGGCTGCACGCTGGACCGAGACGGCCTATGGTCACGGTTTTATTCACTCGTTTAACGGACCCCACTCGCTCTTTTCCGATACCATGCGTTCGCTGCGTATCCTCGGTTTGGCCCACCAGTTGGGACACGTATTAATGGGAGAAGGAGACAAGGCGATTAGTTTGCTTGGCCGCCTCGTTGAGCACGCGGTTAGCAACGCCAAGTACAACGTGTATTACGGCGAGGGGCGAGACAGCTACGACGTGCCGGGTCGCGTTGTGCATGAGTCGATTTTCAATACGAAAGACGGCCAGTATCGATGTGCAAGTACCCAGCAAGGATATGCTCCTTTCTCGACCTGGACGCGCGGTTTGGCTTGGGTTCTGCTGGGTTACTCCGAACAGTTAGAGTATTTCGATGCGCTGTCATCCGCGGCACTCAAGCCGTTCGGAGGTAAGGAGGCGCTAGTCAAGATGATGGAAGAAGCGGCGCTGGCTACGGCAGAGTTCCACATAGAAAATTCGTTCGCCGATGGCGTGCCGTTTTGGGATACGGGTGCTCCGGGCGTGGCTTCCTTTGGCAAGATTACTCATGCTTCATCCGATCCCTACAACGACGTCGAACCGCTCGATAGTTCGGCTGCTGCCATCAGCGGTCAGGGCTACTTACGGCTGGGAAATTACTACGCGAATAAAGGCGATAAGTCCAAGGCGAGACGCTATCGGGCTGCGGCGTTTAAAATAGCTCAGACGCTTATGGAAGAGCCCTATATGTCGACCAATGCGCGCCACCAAGGCATTACGCTGCACGCTATATATCACCGTCCCAACGGGTGGGACTACGTGCCGTCCAAGCGCAAGATTCCCTGCGGAGAATCGGCCATGTGGGGAGACTATCACACGATGGAATTAGTCCACTTGATCAAACGCGAGGCCGAAGGCAAAGCGTATCCGGTCTTTTTTAAGTAGGAGCGAACTTATGCAGATTACAGCGATTAAGCCCATTGTCGCCCGCTTTGGTAACCGTCCGCGCGTGCTGGTAAAAGTTGAGACGGATGAAGGAATAAGCGGCTGGGGAGAAGCTTACTCGATCGGGCCCGACCTGTCGGTCGGGCCCGTTGTAGACTACTGCTTTGAGCTGATTAAGGGCATCGATCCACGGCGGATTGAGTTTATCATGATGAAGCTCATGCAGCAGTTCCGCTTTCCACCCGGGGGAATTGGTCTCTCGGCCATATCTGCCATTGACCACGCGCTGTGGGATATCTCTGGAAAGGCGGCGGGTTTGCCGGTGTATATGCTGCTGGGGGGAGCGGCCCGCGATAGGATTCGCGTTTATCGCGGCATCGGTGGACGAGATGGCCAAGAGGCTGCAGAACAGGCGCACAAGCTGCATGAGGAATACGGTTTCACGGCCTTTAAGACGAGCCCGTACAAGCTGAATCCGGATGCGAGTCGCTGGGGTCTAGTGTGCAGTGAGGCGGCGCGCTACTTTGAAGATATTCGCAAGAATACGCCGCAGGAATGGGAGTTCGCCTTTGATCCACACGCCAAGATTTTCGAACCTGTCTTGGCGCTACAGCTGGCCAACGCGCTGGCTCCTTACGATCCTTTCTTTTACGAGGAGCCGCTGCGTCCCGAGCACATGCCGGCATGGTCTAAGCTCCGCTCGCAGATGCAGGTGCCGCTGGCGACGGGCGAGTCGCTCTATACGCGCTTTGAGTTTCTAGATCTACTCGCCTGCCAGGGAGCTGATATCATTCAGCCGGATATTTGCGTTTGCGGTGGACTGCTGGAAATGCGCAAAATTGCAGCCCTTGCCGAAGCACACTATGTGAGCGTTGCGCCCCATAATCCGATGGGCCCCTTGGCTACGGCCGTCAACGTGCACTTTGCGGCTTCGCAGCCCAACTTTAAGATTCTCGAGTATCTCTTGCCGACCGATACCGAATGGAACGATTGGGTGGATGAGCCCTACATGCCTAAAGAGGGTTATTTAGAGCTGAGGCCCGATCGTCCGGGGCTAGGGGTTGAGATTAATGAAGAGGCAATTATGGGTAACGAATACGTGCATTGGGAACGCTCGAGTCCAATGCGGCCCGACGGTTCGACGGGCTATATATAGCGTCGCAATCGAAGAGTGCGAATGGGCGCGTCTCCGGCCCGATGTACTTACTGCACGTCGACGTCTAGAATGTAGCGAGCAGCGGGCGCAATGCGTTTAAAGGTTTCGTAGCGCAGGTAGGTGCGCTGGTTGAGCTGCTGGCGGTGCTCACGTGCCGTATAGTAGCAGTGCATGGCGCGGCGCTGTAAATCGCTGCTGGTATTCATGGTTCCACCGTGCCAGGTGTGGCTGTTAAAGACAGCTACGCTACCCGCTGGTGCGACCACGTATTCTTCGTTGGGGTGCGGCGCACTTGGATCTTCTAGCGTATTGCTCGGGTGCGCCTTTTTATGCGAACCGGGCACGAGGCGCGTGCAGCCATTATCGCGGCTAAAATCGTCGAGAAGCCAAACGGAGTTACAGACGTGAAACTGGCCGTCGTAGTCAGTGCCCCAGTCGGCGTGTAGCCCCTGCAGGCCTTCGCCCGGAAGTGCGTCTCGCGCGTTGAGCGAAGAGAGCTTAAAGTCGCGTCCTATCACGTGGTGTATACAGGCCAGCACCTGGGGGTGAGTATAGACGCGGTCGAACATAGCCCCTTTGTTGACCAGGTCGGATAGGCGGCGAGTGCCCTTTTCTTGATGGACCTCTATGCCGGCTCCGGCTCCTTCCCGCTGGCAGAGTTCCTCAAAGCGGGTGCGCAGGTCCTCGAGCCACGCCGCATCGATGATGCCGGGCAGCAACGTGTACCCTCTCTCGTCTAAACCACGGCGATTCTCTTCGCTGATTGCATCGGAGGTAGCGCCGAGCTCGCTCAGAGCTTGCGTAATATTCATGGGAAAAATCCTCTTCATATGAGTCCAGTGGTAGTTTGAGCTGGCAGATATGGTGCGTCAATCAGCGTTAAATAATACGCTTAATTTTCTAAGCGTACCTGCATTTGTTGAGCGAAGTAGGCGTGCATGTCCTGACGGTGGCCCGCGTCGTGGGTGCGTGCATTGGCCGCGCGCACTATGGGTGCATCTTCGTCGAGGTGAACGGTCGAAGGCGCATTAAAGA
Source organism: uncultured bacterium (assembly GCA_964011675.1). Lineage (GTDB taxonomy): Bacteria > Latescibacterota > UBA2968 > UBA8231 > UBA8231. Next base: position 19,058 of record CAXGPR010000012.1, on the reverse strand, counting down.
GTGCCCACTGTGCAAGAGCCGACTTCATATGCACAACGATCTGTCCATGGCCGGAATCGGCGTAGAGATTGTGTAATTCGTATGGATCTTCTTTGAGATCGAAAAGCTGCGACTGTACGTCGTCGCGGCACCAGAGCAGCTTGTAGCGCTGCGAGCGCACCATGTAGCTGTGGCCGCTGCCCGATTCCGCGAACGTAAATTCGCGTTCGGGCAGGTCGAGTAGATCGGAACCGGCCATGTGTCGAGGCACCGCGCAGCCGGCACTTTGCAACAGAGTGGGCGCGCAGTCTGTGCTGTTGACTAGCGCATTGCAGACCGAGCCGGCCTGCTGTTGGCCTGGATACTTCACGATGAGCGGGACGCGGATGAGCGGCTCGTACATATAATTGCCCTTGAGCAAGAGATGGTGGTATCCCATATAGTCGCCGTGATCGCTATTGTATAGTATGAGCGTGTTGTCATATAGGTTTTTATCTTTCAGCAGGGCGACGAGGCGACCAACGTGGTGGTCTATCTGCGAAATAGTCGCATAGTAGTAGGCCATCGCACGACGTATTTTTGCCTCAGTCATTTCGTCGTATGGGAAGTACCCTCGGCTAAAGGCCAGGTCTTGGGGTTGCGGAGTGGAGGTATAGCCGGGCAGCATATGCAGCGCGTTGGGGTTGTACATATCGGCCCAAGATGCGGGTGGATCAAAGGGATGGTGTGGCTTTATAAAGCTGGCCATGAGCAGGTTGCCGCCGCCGTTCCAAGTTGCGACTTCTTCCACTGCGCGTTCGGCAATCCACGTAGTTGAGTGATATTCCTCGTCCAAGTCAGAGACGAGGGCGCCTACGTTGTCCCAATAAGTATCTGGCGCCTGCCGTCGATACTCGCTCTCCTGATCAAGCAGGTCGACGAAATGGCCCTGTCCCCTGTCACGCAGCCACCGGTGATAGTCGTCGTCGTAGCGTCCGGCTCCGTTCTGTTCGGCCAGTAGCAGTTGGTCAAACCCCACGTCGGCGTAGGTTGGGGTGAGGTGCATTTTCCCCACGGCTTTAGTGCGGTATCCCGCATCGCGCAGCAAGCGGGGAAAGGTAGCCAGTCCAGATGGTAGCGTGCAGTGGTTGCTGCCGCCTAGGTGCTGGCGCACGTAGAGGCCTGAGAGGAAGGAGTAGCGCGACGGCGTGCAGACGGGATAAGCACAAAAAGAGTTGTCGTAGCGTATGCCATCGCCTGCGAGTGAGTCGATGTGTGGGGTTTGTATATCTGCGTTTCCGTAGGCGCCAATGCAGTCTGCTCGGTGCTGGTCGGACTGTATAATGAGTATGTTGGGTTGGGTCACGTTCTCTGTCCTATTGGTTGATATAATTGGCTTTTATGCCAGCTGCAGTGTTCACTTAATCTGCCTGCATTATCGCTTTGAGCGGGACGTCTTTATTGCGCGGTATATAATAGCTAAGCGCATCGCTCACGTCGCCCAGCAGCTGGCGCTGGACGGGATTGGCGCGTGCGATCAGCCTATTGGGCATTTGCACGTAATCAATGGGTTTTACCCAGCAATGGGCATAGCCTACAAAAAGCGTTTTGCGGGCGAATCTGGACCAGTTGTGGCCGATAGAGTGGAAGGTGCGTTGCTCAAATATAAAGGCCGATCCCGCTCGGATATTTAAGGTTTTGGCTCTGTGCAGCAGCCCGGTGTCCGAGTCTATTGGCGGCTTCCCGATCATGCGATTAGAGCCAGGAACGATCCACGTGGCGCCCGATGAGGGCAGCGTCTGGCCGCTCAGTGCATAGGCGATCTTAAGCAAGATGCGCGGATGGGGTTCGCTGATCTCACTTGAAGAGGTGCCCTCGTCTCGATGCCAGCCGAGCTGGACTTTCTTCTCTTGGCTGGGTTCGGCCTGCGAAGGGAGCAGGATGAGATGCGTGGTTATCATCTGTATGTTCCAGCCGAGGATTTGCCAGGCTAGCGGTGCCGTTGTCGGATGGTCGAGCAGTTGTAAAAAAGCGTCGTGATGGACAATGCAGTTGCGTAGGTTAAGTTTGCTTTGGGGCTCGAGTGCGTTCTGCTGCTCGGCGCGCACATAGAGGGCATCGGCGGTGGCGTTAAGCTCGGCTAGCAGGTTAGGTGCGAGGGCGTTTTCTTTGAGCAGATAGCCGTTCTGCTCAAAGAAAGCTGCATCTTGCTGGCTCAGCACGGCTGGTGTGAGTGCAGATGGAATCATACTCGTGTACTCCGTCGTGTTGACGTCAGTATAGAGGGTGGAAAGGTATTGTGCTTGGGACGACTGAGCAAACACTGCCCAAAGTAGTGAACGGACAAAAAAGACCTATTTAGCGGATAATTTATTGGGGAGGGAGCGTGTTTTATGAGTGCATTAGACGGTATTCGCGTAGTGGATTTTACCCAAGTAATTTTCGGGCCGGCTGCTACGCAAGTGCTGGCCGATCACGGGGCCGAAGTGATTAAGATTGAACGGCCCGGACAGGGCGATTTAGCTCGAGCTTTTGGCCCGTGGCATAACGGGCAGAGCATGCCCTTTGCCAGCCTCAACTTGAGCAAAGAGAGTTTGGTAGTCGATTTGAAGAATAGCGCCGGTTTAGCGGTTGTGCACCGACTGTTGGAAAGGGCCGACGTGCTGGTACACAACTTTCGTTCCGGCAGCGTGATGGAAAAGTTGGGTCTGGACTACGAGACGCTCGAGGAGCGTTACCCGCGTCTGATTTATGCCGTGGGTTCCGGGTATGGTTCCAGCGGTCCATACGTGGACAGAAACAAGGGGGGACACGAATCGATGGCGCAGGCACTGAGCGGCGCCTCTGCGCGTTTTCTGGGCGCGCGTGGTCCCCAGCGCTTGCCATTTACCGTCGCTGATTTTACGGGCGGTATGCTGCTGGCACAGGCCATTCTCCTAGCCCTTTTTGCACGCGAGAGAACGGGGAAAGGCCAATGCGTAGAGACCTCGCTTTTGGATGGGATGATGAGTATGCAGGCGTGGAATACTTCTACATTGCTCAACGTTGGTGACAATGGGGAAGACGACGGCTCGGGCGGAGCGACGCATCCGCGCGGCAATCCGCTGGACGGGGCCGTGTTTCAGACGGCAGACGGTTTTCTCATGGTGACGGCACTCTTTCGTCCATTTGACGTGCTGATGGCCGATTTGGAAAATGTGCTTGGCGTATTGGGACTGGCCACTGACGCGCGTTTTGCGGACTTGGAAACGGCGAAAAATCACCGCGACGAACTGCGCGAGATTCTAGAGCCCGTTTTTGAATCGAAGCGCTGCGAGGAGTGGATACCACTACTGGAGGAAAGAGATATCCTCGTAGCGCCGGTGCGATCAACGGCAGAGGCATTGGCTGACCCACAGCTCGAAGTCAATAAAATGCTGGTAGAAGTTGATCACAAACAGGTGGGTTTGACTCGGCACGTAGGTACTCCCCTGCGTCTGAGTGGGACGCCGGCCGCGCAGGTGCGTCCGGCGCCTATGTTGGGAGACGACAGCGCGCGGGTGCTGTGCGCCAATGGATTCAGCAATGCAGAAGTTGAAGCGCTTTTGGCAGAGGGCATTATCGCTTGATAATTCGCACCGCGGCGTTGGTATAGCAGACCCTTTTCCGTAGGTTGAGCGTTAACAATTCTGCGCATGTTTTTCATCTTTAAGCTACCCGGGAGCCGGGCGTATAGGATAGGTATAGACGGGATGAACGAAAGAGTACACTTACATGGAAACTGGCAGGCGGAAGGGGCGGGAAAGCGATTTGCTTTGGCCATTCCAGGCGACGTGCACAGCGCGTTGCTGGATGCTGGCCACATAGAAGATCCCTACTGGGGTATGAACGAGCTCGATCTACAGCACTTGCACGGTGAGGATTGGCTGTTGACACATTCTGTTTCGGTGGATGCCGATTTCTTGCAGGCTCCTTCTGTTTACCTGCACTTTGACAGCATAGATACGGTGGCGGAAGTGCGCGTCAACGGTCAGGTCGTCGGGCAGAGCGACAACATGTTTACGCGTCGTCGTTTTGAGGTTAAGGATCATCTCCTGGCGGGGTCCAATGCGATTGAAGTGCGTATTCGATCGGCCGAGGGCGAGGCCGCCGATCGTGTTAGCCAGATGCCGTATGAGATACCTGGCAGCGACTATCCGGTGCAGTCACCACATCGAAATCTGGTGCGCAAGGTGCAGTGTCACGCTGGATGGGATTGGGGGTGCTGCCTGATGGCGGCCGGGCTCTACGGAGACGTGTATTTGGCCGCTGCATCTCCCGGCCGCATAGAGCATGTCTACACGGAGCAGCACTTTACTGAGCATGCGTGTCGGCTAGAGGTCCGTGTGGAGGTTTTGGCAGCACAGGCTGGTTCGAGTGAGCTCGTTCTGTCTATAGATGGTCAGACCGTGCGTAGATCGGTTGAGTTGATCAAGGGCGCAAACGCGCTGGTAGGATCCATTGAGATTCCCAATCCCAAGCGCTGGTGGCCTGCTGGCTACGGAGAGCAGCCCCTTTATGAACTCGAGGTGGTGGCTGCGGGTGATCGGGTGAAAAAGCGCATTGGACTGCGCGAATTAGATCTGATCACAGAAGAAGACGACCGCGGCCTGAGCTTTGCATTCCACGTTAACGGTGTGGCCCTTTTTGCCAAAGGAGCCAACTGGATTCCCTGTGATGCGCTGCCTGCTCGGCAGACGCGTGCCGTTCTCGACGACCTCTTGAGCAGCGCCGTGGAAGCGCATATGAACATGATTCGCGTTTGGGGCGGCGGCCAGTATGAGTCGGAAGATTTTTACGATTTATGCGATGAGAAAGGTCTGTTGGTCTGGCAGGACTTTATGTTTTCTTGCTCTACCTATCCGGCAACGGCTGATTTTCTTTCTAGCGTTGAAGAGGAAGCACGCTATCAGGTCAAACGCCTGCGCGACCACGCCTGTATCGCGCTGTGGTGCGGCAACAACGAAGATCTGGGCGCGCTTAACTGGTTTCCCGCGTCGTGCGATAACCGCGACCGCTATCTGGTTGACTATGATCGCCTTACCGAAGGTGTGTTGGGGCGCGTAGTAGATGAATGTGATCCAACGCGGTCTTTCTGGCCATCTTCGCCTTGCGGTGGGCGCGGCGATTACTCTGATAACTGGCACGACGATTCGCGCGGTGACATGCACTACTGGCAGGTGTGGCACTCAGGAAAGTCTTTTGACGCCTACCACGACGTTGCGCCGCGTTTTTGCTCGGAATTCGGCTACCAGTCTTTTCCCTCTATGAAGACGATAAAGACGTATGCTCCGGAGGATCAGTTCAACGTTACGGCACCTATCATGGAGCATCATCAACGCAATCCCGGCGGCAATTCTAAGATAACGGAGATGTTTACACGCTATTTCCGGATGCCCGATGGCTTTGCCAATTTTGTCTACCTGAGTCAGGTACAGCAGGGCCTTGCGATCAAGACGGCCGTAGAGCACTGGCGTCGTCTTCGGCCCATTTGCATGGGGACGCTCTATTGGCAGCTCAACGACCTGTGGCCCGTGTGCTCTTGGTCTTCGTTGGAATATGGCGGCAAGTGGAAACTGTTGCACTACATGGCCAAGCGTTTTTATGCACCGACCGTTGTTTCGGTGTTTCAAACTAAACAGGACGAGCTAGAAATGTGGGCTACCAACGATCGGTTGCAGGAGGTGGACGTCAAAGGAACGGTGCGCGTGTTTACTTTTGAGGGGCAATTGGTGAACACCGTCGATTTATCTGCGTCCGTCGAAGCGGGTAGCACGCTCCAGTTGCGCAAGATGAGCGTAGACGCATTGGCTCCGGCGCGTGCGGAAGTTTTTGCCGTGCTCGACGTGGCCGTGGCAGGAGAAACTTTGCGCAACGAGCATGCTTTTGTTCCCTGGAAGTCGTGTGACTTACTCAAGGCCGATGTGCAGTGCCGCGTTGTCGAGAAAGAAGACGGTCAACTCGCCGTTGCGATCAAAACGGACGCGCCCGTATTTTATCTCACATTGGAAGCGCAGGGCCTGCCCGGCGAGTTCGAAGACAATGGCTTTACGTTGCTGCCTGACGAGGAACGTGTTCTATTTTATTACGACAAGACTCGAAGCGCTTCGAGTCAAGAATTGGCCTCTGCACTTCGCGTCCAGCATCTGCGTTCTACCTACGTGTGACACGTAAGAAAGGTTAGCTAAAAAGGCAGGCAAAACGTAGGTTAGTCTTCCAGGTGCAGTGCCCAGCGCATGCACCCTAGAATGTGCTCGCGAAACCACGCTTCATGCCACAGCGCATCCGGATGCCCTAACGCGGTATACATCACGCGTCCCTCCCCGTAACTATGACACCAGCCTAGCGCATAGTCGTGATCATCGCGGTTGCCTTTAGCTAAGTCGACGCTGTCGTTGTCAATGCGCATAAGTACGTGTGTTTTGCTGCGATCCCAGGCTCGGAAGGTGTAGATTTCGTCTGTGACTCGAAACTGGTCGCCCAACATACGGGTGGCTGGATGATCCTTGTCTTCAACCAGTACACCTACTTCTTGATGCCAAGGGTGACCGTCAAAATACCCACCAATCATATCACCGTATTCGGGCCAATCGTAGCCTGTATCGGTTGCGTTATGAACGCCGAGGAATCCTTTTCCGCTGCGAATAAAGTCGAGAATAGCCTCTTTTTGTTCGTCGTTAAAGTCGAGATTGCCCGTCGTGGCAAAGATCAGCAGGTCGAGCTGTCCAAGTCGTTCCGGCGTAATGTGGTTCAGATGGTGCGTTGTTTGCACGCGCCAATCTTGTCCGGCACCAATTTGCTTAAAGGCAACTTCGGCGTCGGGTAAATAACTATGTTCGAAGCCTGCCGAGTGGCGCAGCATAAGAATGTTCACGTCGTCTCTCTTTGCTAGTGGGTTGCGGTTTGATGGAAGTGTATATCAAATAGCGGCGGATCGAAAGTGGGTCAATACGTCATCGGGTATAGACGTGCTGGCTGCCTGCACGTTGCGCTCTAACTGGGCGATGTTAAGGCTGCCAATGGGATGGCCATGGATTCGCTCTTCGCGAAGGCAAAACTGTAGTGCCAAGTCGAGCAGTTCAACACCGTAATCTTCACACCACAAACGCATTGCCTCGGCTCGCTGGTGATCTTCTTCCCATCTGTCCCGCGGCACAAAGCGCTCCACTGCAACTCCTGTAAGCCAACCTCGCATGATCGACCAACCGTTTAGCACGCCGAGGTCGCGGGACACTGCCGCCGGCAAAATATCTTCAGAAGCAGACTGCCGTAAAAGATTGTAGTCGCTGAAGCACAGTAGAACGTCAACTCGCCCGGATTCAATGGCCGCTAAGTGCGATAAATGAGGTTGCATGCCAAAGCCAATAAAATCTACCAGGTTGAGGTCGCGTGCCTGTTCCAATCCTTCTAACGAACCGCCGGGAGCTAGAGCCGGTTCTACCTCGGGAGGATCATGTATAAAGATCACGTCAAATTTTTCTACGTCTAGGACCGTGAGTTGGTCCTGTATGTCGGCGAAGGTTCGCTTGGCAGAGTAATCGGGTGTGCCCTCTCCATATCCTCCCCACTCGGCTGCGCTGTGATGGCAAACGCGTCCGCTGATAATGACTTCGCTACGTTCAATGACGCCTTCTTTCAGGGCCAAGCCTAATTTGCCCAGCGAATTGCCGTAGCAACGCGCGCAGTCAAAGTGATTGACGCCTATGTCGACGGCACGGCGTATGAGAGCCAACGCCTCTTCGTTGCGCACGGGGCCAAAGTTGTCGCCAAATCCCTGCGTTCCAAAGGGAACTACGGGGATGGAGAGTTCGGTCTTACCCCAGCGTCTTCGCGGGCATGAAAGTTGGTCTGTCATATGTAATCCTTTGCGAGAAACGATAAGCGAACACAGTTGACCGGGCAAATAAACTTCACAATACACGAATGAAAGGTTATAATATTATTATGCCTATTGAATGGAGAGACTGGTTTTCTCTGCGTCGTCGCAGCACGCCACGCGTGAGTGTGAATTGGATGATCGATGTGGAAGTGCCTGGGAGCGAACCGTTGCACTACGTCGGACTACTTGCCCGAGATCTCGGCACAGAGGGTATTCGCCTTGAGGGTAGCGATGTGGATCGTGTGCGCGAACTGCTTTCGGACGATGGACGCGTCTGGATGAGACTGCGCCTCAAGGGGGTGTCTCCGCCGCTGCCACGCGTGCAGGCGGAGCTGTGCTGGGGTTTGGGAGAGAAGCCGCATTTTATGACGGGTTGGCGCTTCACTCGTATTGACTCGGAAACGATTCAGCTTATCGAATTTTACGTCGCTGAGCACCAAGAGGATATCATTGAGGAAGAAACATAGCGGGATATTTTCTGTGATATGCAGTATGCATACAAAAAGAGCGGGTAATCATCTGGTGTGATGATCGCCCGCTCTTTTTCAATTTCAATCTCTTCCCGTACTATTCGCTGTCTTTTTCTACAAAGTTAATGCGTGCGTCAGTCAAGTCGATCATGGCTGTGGCTGAAGCATTTGGTTCGGATGGAACGCTCTCCGTTTGTACGTCGCGCGTCTTGCGACTCGTATTAATATCGCGTGCACGCACAGATAGCGAACGACACGTGGAAAAGGCGTTATTTTCTTTTTCCAAGCGCATGGCGACATCGCGCGAAAACATGGAATCTGGCATTTGGGGTCTCCCAGAAGATAAGTTGTATTTATCTCGACAAAACAATGTTCGCAAAGTACAGCCGGATAAATTAGGGAATTAGTATAAATAGTGCAATAAACTAATCGTTGGAGAGGCGCGCTTCTTCAATTCTATCTAATGACGGAAAGCTGCGTGCTAAGTAGTCGTTCCCTTCGCGTATTATGCGGTTTTGTTCTGGTAATTCCCCGTATTCTGCATGGATTTGATCGATTACTCCAATGCCTTGTATGATGCGGCCAAACGGCACCAAGCCCATGCGGTCAAAATCGTCGTTGTCGCTCAGGTTAACAAATATTTGCGTGGTTCGGCTGTGGGCTGTCTCCTCGCTGGCAAAGGCTAGAGTGCCCCGACTGTTGCCAAACTGGACTGGATCGTCCGGCAGTGTGGCATCGTACCAGCGTGCAGCAATTTCTGGCACACCGTGTAGGCCAAACTGCACGAGGCGCCCGGGTACGACGCGAAAAAAGCGCTGGTCGTCAAAGTAGCCGTGCATAACTAGATTATAAAAGCGATCTGCTGCGTTAGGAGCCCATGTGCGCTCAACTTCGACGGTGAAAGGGCCTGCGCTGGTGGTAACGTCCACTAGGTAGTGAGATGGCGCACTCTTGTTGAGCCGAGATGGATCCATAAGCGCCGCTAGGTTGGGACCGCGTTGATCCTGAGCGCCTGCTTTTTGTAGTGCGGAGACGACATCCTCGTGTCCACCTGCTCGCGCCAAAGCTAGGGCACTGCTACCGAGTTTGGATCGTTGGTTGACATGGGCATCCGCTTGAAGTAATACACTGACGATAGTGAGCTCACCTCGTTTGCTTGCCGCCATCAGCGGCGTGCTGTCGGTGGCATCGCTCAGGTTGGGATCTGCTCCGCTGTCCAATAGGAGTGCAACCGTCGCACTATCGCTTTGTGCTGCAGCTTCGACCAGTGGAGTCGTTACGCCGCCGCTGGTGTTGGGATCGGCTCCTGCTTGCAGGAGCACTTGGACCAAGCTTTTGTTAAATGCGGCGTGTTCGAGGGCGGCATAGCCTCCGCTAATTACGTTGGGGTCCATACCGGCCAATAAGAATAAGTCGACGGCCTCGCTATCGGCTTTGCGCAGCGATTCGGCGAAGCTGTCACGCGCGAAGCTATAGCCTTTCTTGACCAGCTCGCGTCGTGCCTGTTTGGGTGACTTCTCGCAGGCCGTGGACAGGCACACTGCGACGAGTAGTAGGGCAAAAGCTAGCTGATGATGCATAGGGAGGAGCTTTCCGCGTTGAACCAACGTCAAGGCATTGCGATTGTTAAATCGCCCAGTATTTCCACAGGTCTTCTGCTACGTCGTAGCGCATTTGCTCTCGATCGGTGTGGTGCCAGCGTGAAAAGAGGCCCAAGCGCGGTCGGCGTTGAATGTTGGTCGAGCCGGTGTGACATAGGAAACAATGCCAAAATATGACGTCTCCAGCCTGCGCGGTAAACTGTTCAGGACCCTGGGGTGACAGGTCGGAAAATATGCCCCAGCTGCGGTCTTTCCAGTCTTCGCGTTCGGTGAAACTGCCGTCTATATGGCTGGGATTTTCCAGGAAGTACTGGTGGGTCGTGATGTGACTTTGCGGCCAGTACACAAAGCCCCCGCCTTCGTCTTCGACGTCTTCTAAATAAGCTGTTGCGCCGAGCATAAAGCCGCCGCTCCAGCCGCCGGGACCATAGCCGTCAATGTGGCCGGTTGCCGGCATGTCCCAGTGTCCTTCGCTGCGCGGCCAGTGCACGAGCATCGAGCCGCCGCCGCCGGCAAACTGGTTTCCGCCGAGCTGTTCGACCACCTGTTTCATTTGCGGTAAGTGGCCAAAGAGCGGGTCTGTGCTGAAGCCCTCTATGACGTAGCTGTCGGGCCAACTCGCGGGATTGTCGGGTGCAGCGGCAACGTGGTTCCAAAACTGCTCGTTCCACGTCTTTATATGTTCTGGGTCAATCAAATCGGGCAATACGACAAAGCCCTGCTCTTTAAAATGCGTGACGTCTTTTTCTGTTAGCAAAATAGCTGTTTGCCTTTTCTGTGGTTGAGTGGTTGAACGCTAGTGGACGCCGAGTGCCTGTAGTACGGCTTTTAAATAACCAAGATCGTATGCACGTGCCTTGTGTCTCCAGTCTGTGTCTCCGACCATGCCGAGCGGATAGTGTGCGAGCAAGGGGCCGTCGAAACTGTGCGCTTTTAAGGCAGATATGCAGCGCGGCAGATCGCAGTCTCCTTCATCGAGGAAGCATGGTTCCCCTCTTCTTGTGTTGCGTGCTCGCGCTATGAAAACGGGCGCTTTGAGTGCCGCTAGTTTAGTCGTTGGGTCTTTCCCTAGATGATCCAGCGCGAGGTCCATACCCATGCCAACCGGGCTATTTGATCCCGTCCACGCCAGCCGTAAGTCCGCATCTCTTGCGGCGTCTATCACTGTGCTCGTTTCTTCTGCAGATAGGCCGCTCACGGGGTCTGCGCCGGTTGGAATCAGCGCATTGCCTCGCCCCGTTGGACGAGGTTGGGGGTGGCTGCCGCTGATTGGTCTCGTGCAGCTTATCAAATCGATGCCAACAGCTTCGGCCGTTCTAACGATAGCTTGTAACGCCTCAACTCTAACGAGTGGGACGCCTTCGATACCAGCCAACTTCAGGCCCGTTCGCTGCACGCGGTTACGGAGTGATTCTAGCGTCCTTTCGTCGTAGCAGTCGACCTGAGCCATCACGTGCTGGACGCCGAGCTGTTGCGCAAAAATAAGCTGATCATCGCGGCCAAACTGCACGCTGAGTGCAATATGCATATCAGGCTATCTCCGTTCCCGTCAACGTTTGTATCAGCCCTTTTAGGTAGCCGACTTGAAAAGCGAAAGAGCGGTCGGCGTGTCCATTATCGCCTATGACGCCCGGGCAGTGGTCAATGCGTATGACGCCGTCGTATTCGACATCGTTAAATGCATGGACGGCTTCTACCATATCGATGTCACCTTCGTCGGGAAATACCTCATCAAAAAAAGGCACTTGCCCGCGTGGATTGCGAAAGTGGGCAAAGAAAATCTTGCCCTGACTACCGAAGTGACGAATGGCTTTGACCACGTTCATGTCGACCATTGTGCCAATGGTTCCCATGCAAAAACCAAGGCCATTGTTGGGACTGGGCACGCAGTCAATGGCGCGCTGCAGTCCGTCCCAGCTTATGAGAATGCGCGCCACGCCCATGAAGCTGGGTACGGGGGCATCATCGGGGTGGGCGGCGATTTTGACACCGGCCTCTTCTGCAATTGGCACGACGCGTTCGAGAAAGTAGATCAGATTGGACCACACTTCCTCGGATACCATATCGCGATCTGGTAGGTGCGGATAGGGGTGGGGATCTGGTCCCTTACCAAGCCAGTCTAAGCAGGCTGCCGGCATGCGTTCGGCTATTTCCATATCAAAGCGGGGGTAGCGGGCCCCGCCACGGCCGGTAGGACTGTATTCGGTGCGCAGGCCGCCCAGCAACATCCACTGATATTGAAGCACGCCAATACCCGCTTCGCCCATATTGCGTATCGACTCGCACACATTGTCGATCTGTCTATCGCGTCCTTCTCTGCCGAACATGGCGTCGTTGTAACATAGAGGAGGTAGGTTTTCTATAACGTCCCACACTAAGTCGTGTTCGGCAAAAAAGTCTTTGCGACGTCGGAGATCGTCCAACTCTAAGATCCCATTCGCTGATGGGGTCGCGCCGCTGACGACGTGGGCGAGGCCAAGCTGGTGAATAAACTGCATGTGCTCCCCATCGCCACTGCTTTGTAGGGCTATTTTCATGAGGGTCTCCTGTATGTTTGCAAGAGCGCCACGGGGTTCGGTGCATGTTAGATCTGCGCGGTCAAATTATAGGCTGTTTAGCCATCGCGGGGCAAGTGTCTCGGCTTTTTAATTGCGGGAGTGTAGAGAGAGCCGAACTTTTTGCTGTTTTAAAGAGAGTATTTTTAGCGAGGTTTCATGCTGAATATGTTCGCGTGTTACGGCGAATGTGCGACGACCCAAGCGAGCTAAGTCGGCATCTATTACGAGCGTGAAATGTTCGTCAGTAGCCATTAGCAGTTCTCTTCGTGCCCCGAGCACTTCTATTTCGACGCTATCAGGGCTGATCGAGGCGATATCAAATTCGACGGGCAAATTCTCTACGGTGACAGGGACCTTGAGGTCTGCCCGTTCTTCCACTGCTCCGGGCACAAGTACTAGCCAGGCAAAAAGCGCCATACAAAAACTGCTAAAGGCTTCTAATGCGCCGCGCAATATAGTGCGCGGCTGTAGCGTCGCTCGATACCGCACGCTGGGTTTATGGGCCTCGATGGCCTCGCGCAGACTATCGGGCCTATCAAGCGTGTGTAGCTTGCCAGCTGATGCAACGGAGATTGTTCCCCGTTCTTCTGATACTATAAGGCAAATGGCATCACATCGTTCGGCCAACCCCAATGCTGCGGCGTGCCGCGTGCCGCCGGCGCCTAACTCTTGGCGGTTTTCCGATAGGGGTAAGTGGACAGCAAAGCGCGTTACGCGATCCTCTTGCCATATGACGGCTCCATCATGGCCAGGGGAATGGCTGTCGAAAAGACTAATTAAAAGCGCTTCGCTGGGTTCGGCGTCTAGTATAATGCCGCCCTGCAGATGACGCTCGAGAGGATCGCGTCTTGGCAAGACGACGAGCGCGCCCCAACGCCGCTTGGCCAGTTCCTGTAGCGCGCGTATGAGAACGGCGGTGCGACCTGCATCGAGTGGTGCGTTTTGTCTGCGCAGACCCAATACGGCAATGCGTTCAAAAAGACGGCGTAAATCATCTTGAAAGACGACGACTAAGAATATGACCAACGCGGCGAAGAACCCTTGGAAAAACCAGGCTGTCAGCTGCAGTTCTAGCTGCATAGCTGCCAGGTAGAACAGCCATAGAAAGAGGAGTCCGACGAGGGCTAGGATTGCGTGCACGCGGCGCGCCCAAGCGATGGCTCCCCAGATCAAGAGACCGACTACGCAGATGTCGACCAAGTCTTTGAGATGTATATGTTGTAAAAAATTGTGCATAGTGAGGTAGCGTTTTGCGCAAGTATAAGTCTAAGTCCTTATCGAGGACAAGGCGCAATTTAGCCCGCAGTATTTTAATTTTGTCTGTTATGATGCACGTTTTATTGTCGTTCGTATCTAAGCGCAGTTTATGCCAATGTTAGAAATATTTTTTTTTGTCCTGCGTGTTTGCTATTTTGTGAGTCGCATTAGGTCCTCAGAAAGGCAGTGGAGGAATGGATTTTTTGTTTCACCGCGTTTATCGTGGTCCGCTAAAAATGGTTGTGCTGGACTGGGCGGGCACGACCGTTGATTTTGGGTGCTTTGCGCCGGCTGGCGTATTTGTTCATGTGTTTGCTGAAATGGGTGTTGAGATTAGCATGCGCGAGGCCCGCGAGCCCATGGGATTGCACAAGCGCGACCATATTCGCGCTATCTCGCACATGGAGAGAGTGGCCGCCGCTTGGGTTGAACAGCATAGTCGCTCCTGTAGCGAAGCAGACGTCGATGCTATGTTCGAACGCTTTGTGCCCCTGCAGTTGGAGGTGCTTGCCGATCATGCCCAACTAATTCCCGAAGTTCCGCTGGCTCAGGCTAGTTTTCGCCGACGCGGGTTGGCCGTGGGGACGACGACGGGATACAATAGAGAGATGATGGACGTGTTGGTACCTCTGGCAAAGCGACAGGGTTACGAACCGGATCATGTCGTCTGCGCTAGCGAAGTACCGGCCGGGCGACCTGCGCCGTGGATGGCCCTGCGCAACGCGGAGCATTTGGGCATATACCCACTCGAATCCTGCGTGAAGATCGGCGATACGCCTTCGGATATTGCCGAGGGACTCAACGCCGGCATGTGGAGTGTTGGCGTTGTGATGTCGAGTAACGAGCTGGGAATGAACCCCGATGAAATTCGCCGTGCAGATAGCAGTGAGCTGGAGCGCCGCAAAGAGTGGGCGCGCGGTCGCATGCTGGGGGCGGGTGCCCACTTTGTGATAGATTCGCTGTCTGACGTTAATGAGGTGCTCGATGAGATAGGAGATCGGCTCAAGAGGGGAGAGAGACCCTGAAACGGCGCCGGTTTATGCAGTATGCGGCTGCGAGCGCAGCGCTGTCTACGGCCTATCCTTCACGATGTTGGTCGCGTGCGATGGCCGTAGAGAATGGCGATATGACAGCGTGTAGTATAGCGCAGATACAGCAGCAAATGCGCGCAGGGCAACTGAGCGCGCGCGTGCTGACGGAGGCCTATTTACAGCGCATAGCCGAAGTGGATCAGAGCGGTCCTGCGATCAATTCGATCATCGAGATGAACCCGGATGCCATTGAGATCGCTCAGCGTCTGGACGATGAGCGCGCTGCCGGTGCGGTGCGCGGGCCGCTGCACGGGGTGCCTGTGCTTATTAAAGACAATATCGACACGGCTGATTTGATGCAGACGACGGCTGGTTCGCTGGCATTAGAAGGTCGTATAGCAGTGCGGGATGCACACGTGGTAGAGCGCATGCGCGCCGCCGGCGCCGTTCTGCTGGGAAAGACCAACTTGAGCGAGTGGGCCAATTTTCGCTCCATGCGCTCTACGAGCGGTTGGAGCAGTCGCGGTGGACAGACCCGTAACCCACACGTGCTAGATCGTTCGCCCTGCGGGTCGAGTTCGGGTTCGGGGGCAGCGGTAGCGGCTCAGCTATGTGCCGTCGCCGTGGGCACGGAGACGAACGGTTCAGTCGTATGTCCCGCTAATAGCAACGGCATTGTCGGCATGAAGCCCACGCTGGGTTTAGTCAGTCGCTCCGGTATCATTCCCATTGCCCACAGTCAGGATACGGCCGGCCCGATGGGCCGCAACGTGGCCGACGTTGCAGTGCTGCTGGGGGCGATGACGGGGAGCGATCCCCGCGATAGCGCAACGGCTTCGAGTCCTTCTGCAGTAGATTATCTGCAGTATTTAGACGAGAGATCCCTGCGAGGGGCTCGTCTGGGTATAGCGCGCAGATTTTTTGGCTTTGATGAACGCGTGGATGCCCTGATGGAAGAGAGCATTGAAGCGCTGCGTCACCTCGGAGCGGAGATCGTCGATCCGATTGATTTACCAACCTCGAGGGCGTATGACGGGAGTGAATACGAAGTACTACTCTACGAGTTCAAGGCTGATCTCAACGCGTATTTGGCCAATATGCGGCCCGGCTCGTGGCCTAGGTCACTGGCAGAGCTGATTGATTTTAATGTGGCTAACGCAGTGCGCGTCATGTCCTACTTTGGCCAGGAGATTTTCTTGCAGGCGCAGCAAAAAGGACCGCTGAGCGATCGGGCATATAGGGAAGCACTGGCCAAAAACCATCGCCTATCACGTGAAGAGGGCATTGACGCGGCGATAGCCAAGTATCAGCTTGATGCCATTGTTGCTCCAACGGGTGGCCCGGCTTGGAGCATTGATCTGGTCAACGGCGACGACTACGGTGGAGGATGTTCGAGTCCGGCCGCCGTTTCGGGCTATCCGCATATCACCGTGCCGGCTGGGATTATCCACGAATTGCCCGTTGGCCTCTCTTTCTTTGCCGGTGCGTGGAGTGAGCCCAAGCTTATTGCGCTGGCGCACGCTTTTGAACGGGGAACCGAGGCGCTGCGCGCTCCGAAATTCTTACCTTCTGTAGCAGAGTAAGCGCCGTTCGCATTACTCAGCCCCTTGCCGTTTCTGCTCATCGGAGAATATTCTGCATGTTCTCCGCTGATCCACACACAGGCAGATGGGATCATTTTTTATGAAACGTAAATTTTCTACGAAGGGATATTCCCGACCCGTTTGGTATGCGGCATTACTCGTTGTATGCCTGTCTACCGCAGGTGTTTCCGCTCGCGCCGATGTGTCGGATTTTGCAACAAACGAGTCCGTTCGCCAGCTGATTGAGGAATCGATTCGCATGGGTGTGCCCCTCTATAATGGCGGTCAGCCTGAGGCCTGTGCGGCCGTGTATCGCACGGCGCTGCGCTCCATAGAGCTATTTGTCGACGACTCGGTTGACGCACAGCCCATTCAACGAGCACTGCGGACGGCAGCCGGTCAGAGCGTCGAGGAAAGCGCGTGGACGTTACGCTATGCGCTTGATGAAGTGTATGCTAGCGTTGGAAGGCGAGGAGAAGCTTCAATGGACGCATTTGCACTTGATTTTTCCGCCGGGAACAGCGGTGCGTGGTATGTCGTTAATGATAACGTTATGGGCGGGGTTTCGCGGGGTGGCTGGATGGCCTCAGACGATGAGATCGGCGTATTTGCCGGTCGTCTTTCCCTGCGTAATAACGGCGGATTTAGTTCGGTGCGTACGCGCGTGCCCGGCGCGACGCTGGCCGGTTATGACGGTATTGAAATGCGCGTGCGCGGCGACGGGCGCAGATACGCGATGCTCGCCGGAATTGACAATGCGCAGGGATCTTGGCAGTACGCTTTCACGGCACCCGAAGAATGGGAAACTGTGCGCGTTCCCTTCGAGCAGATGGCGCTTTCTATCCGCGGGTGGCGTCCCAATACCTATCCGCCTATTGACGGTCGTCGTGTGGAGACGCTTGGCTTTATTATCAGCGATAAGGACGAGCGCCCGTTCCGCATGGAAATTGACTGGATGCGCGGTTACCGAGAATAGTGCGCAATAGCGACCTAACCACGTCGCGTGCTCTCTCCACCTCACAAAGAGTGGTCCGCCCGGTTTGCATCCGTTAGTGGAACTTTCCGTCTGGCCAGTAGACGCACAGCCAGTAGGACCGCTGGCGCACCGTGAAAAGACAGATTTAAAACTTCTATAGGTCGACTCAACGTTCCCTGCCAAAGCATGCCTAACTTCTCCACGAGATGGGGCTGAGGATGAAATGGAGCCAGGCCGGGTAGTAGGGCGGAAATGGCCAGCCCTTCTGTCGGAATGCGATCAATCCAGCGGGGACCCTTTATGTGTTGGGGTTCTCCATACCTAATCCCCTTTCTCTCTGTTCAGCAGCTTCTTCCAAGGTTTTCGTGCGCCAAGCGGCAAATGTCTCAGTATCGACTGCGTCGTGTAGCGTGGCGCGTATGCGGTAGGGCACGTAGTTGCCCAGATGCCACAGTGTGTTACGGTAAAGGCAGAAGTCGCCCGCTTCGAGGTGTATTTGCACGGCACCGGGCATGCTGCGCACGTAGCACAGACATGCGTATTCTCGCTCAGAATCGCTTTTATCTTCCAATGAGGGAGTTGCAATGGGTCGCTCCGGAAAGCGCTCTATCTCGCGCGGAAGATCGTGGCGCAGGTGCGATCCGGGCACGACCCACGTGCAGGAATCGGCGTAGAGTGGACAGTTGACTTGATTAAAGTATCGATCGTCGAGCATGTGCGCGCTCCAGTTGGCCAATCTGAGGCCGCTAACATTGTCGCGCCAGTCGCGGTGCCACGGAGTGCAGTAAGGTTGTTCGGCCGGCTCGAACAAGACGCCCAGCACGTCTCGGTTGCCGTGGCTGTGATTGGGAGAAAGCAGCCTGTGAATGGCGTCTCTAAGTGATGGCAACTCTGCGTAGTCTATGAAGGGTTGCTGGTCAATTTCAAACTGCCCGATGGGCTGCAGACGCTGGCTTTGCGGTCCATTTTTTCTGCGTGCGATAGACCGCGCCGCGTCGCTTGAGCGTCGCAGGTCAGTCAAGAGCGTGGGTGGTACAACCTGGCGAAATACGGTGTAGCCCAACGTGCGATATTCTTCAATATGGTGGTCGGAGAAGGCGAAAGTCATCGGTTCAACCTCGTGTTGATATGCTGCATGCGACGGATAGTTTAACGGGCTGCACGCACCGCTTAAAGGCGCGGTGTTCAGCGGGCGATCAGTGCTGCACCGCGGAACACAGCCTCGTTTTTCAGATCATTCGTGGCGACAACGCGGTAGAGGTAGGTGCCGTTGGCCAAGGGTCTACCTCCCCCGTCGCATCCGTCCCAGCGCACTTGCGCGAAGCCGGCCTGCTGTTCGAAGGGACCGAGTCGCCTGACAGAATGTCCACTGAGGCTGAAAATCTCTATTTCGACTAGCGCTGCGTGCGAAAGCACATAGGTAAAGTGCGTCTCTTGAGATATTGGATGCGGAAAGAGCAGTGCATTGCGCACGCGCAGCGCATCGTCGATGTAAAAAGACAGAGTCGTCGAACCCAAACGTTGATCATTCCGCACGAGCTGGGCTTCTATCTGGTGTGCGCCCGGTGCCAGCGACGGGAGAAATAGGAGGCGTGAAGGAGCTGGATGGGCGTCGATGAGCGAATCGGGCATGACGACTTGACCATCTATGCGCACTTCTATATCTGCGTTAGGCAGGTCGGCAGCGGATACGAGCAGACCTTGCCCGCTGCGCAGGGGATCGCCGC
>CAXGPR010000011.1:0-59039 GCA_964011675.1 uncultured bacterium | reverse complement strand
TAGACAAGGGCGTTTATGAAAGCGGAAGATGTAGACGAGAATATAGTAGAAAGACAAGAGAAAACAGATGTGGAAACCAGTCAATCGCTCTCAGGAATTGGTGGAGTTGAAGTGCGTATATCGGTAGAATGGGGACGGGCTGACATGACCGTTGAGGATGCATCTGCGTTGTCTGAAGAATCACTCATTCACACAGATCGTTCGGTTACAGACCCCGTTGACGTGCTTGTAAATGGCAAGCTTTTTGCGCGCGGTAAACTAGTTTTAGTGGGGGATAGCTACGGTGTTCAACTCTTGGAAATCGTTTAGCAAATAGTGTCTAAAAAGAGAAACGGCGGTCGGATTAATCCGACCGCCGTTTCCGTTGTGTCTACCGAGAAAAGCTAGTGGTGATGATGGCCATGGCTATTACCTTCGTCTTTTTCTTCCTCTTCGTCGGTGATAAGGGCATCGGTCGTCAGCAGCAGGCCGGCAATGCTCGCAGCATTAGTCAGCGCAGTACGTACGACCTTGGTCGGGTCAATAACGCCCATCTTAACCATGTCACCGTATTCCTCGGAGCGTGCATTAAAGCCGTGGGAACCCCTTTTCGAGGCTACGCTCTCTACCACTACAGCTCCTTCAAAACCGGCATTGCTCGAAATCTGACGCAGCGGTTCCTCTAGCGCACGGCGAACTATCTTGATGCCTGCTGTCTCGCCGTCTGTTTCGCCCGTCATATCGGCAATCTTAGCGATACCTCGAACCAGTGCAACGCCTCCGCCAGGCACTATTCCTTCTTCAACGGCTGCGCGTGTTGCGTGTAGTGCATCCTCTACGCGTGCCTTTTTTTCCTTCATTTCCGCCTCTGTAGCAGCGCCTACGGAAATGACTGCAACGCCTCCGGCCAACTTGGCTAAGCGCTCCTGCAACTTCTCTTGATCGTAGTCCGAAGTGGTTTCCTCTATTTGGCGACGAATCTGCTCTACGCGGCCTTTAATGTCAGCATTCTTGCCGGCACCTTCAACAATTGTAGTGTTGTCTTTGTCGATTACAACGCGCTTGGTCTTACCTAGGTCACTCAACTGCACGCTATCGAGCGAGATGCCGAGATCTTCAGTAATCACAGTTCCGCCCGTCAGCACGGCTAAATCCTGCAACATGGCCTTACGGCGGTCGCCGTAGCCAGGAGCTTTCACCGCAGCTATCTGCAGTGTGCCGCGAATCTTATTGACTACGAGCGTGGCCAGTGCTTCGCCTTCGACATCTTCGGCTATAACGAGCAGAGGCTTTCCTGCTTTTGAAACTTTCTCAAGCAGGGGAAGCATGTCTTTCAGGTTTGAGATCTTACTCTCGTGAATGAGCAGATAGGCGTCCTCCAGAACTGTTTCCATACTCTCTTGGTCTGTAACGAAGTATGGCGAGAGATATCCGCGATCAAACTGCATACCTTCGACAACGTCGAGCGTGGTTTCGGTGCTCTTGGCTTCTTCGACCGTAATTGTGCCGTCCTTGCCGACTTTATCCATTGCTTCGGCGATCAACTCGCCAATGGCATCGTCGCCGTTAGCAGAGATTGTACCGACCTGAGCGACTTCGCTGTGATCTTTGACTTTCTTGCTTAAGCTCTGCAGGCTGGTGACGACTTCTGCAACAGCCTTATCAATGCCGCGCTTGATCTCCATCGCAGAAAAACCAGAGGTTACAGCCTTGAGTCCCTGAGAGTAAACTGCTTCGGCCAATACGGTAGCCGTCGTGGTGCCGTCTCCGGCCACGTCGGAAGTCTTTGAAGCGACTTCCTTGACCATTTGGGCACCCATGTTTTCGTACGCGTCGGGTAATTCGATTTCCTTTGCTACGGAGACGCCGTCTTTGGTGACCGTCGGTGAGCCCCAACTCTTGGAAATGACGACGTTGCGACCGCGCGGTCCTAGGGTGACTTTAACGGCGCGACTGAGTTGCTGCACGCCGGACAAAATTTTGTCGCGAGCATCCTCGCGAAAAGCAATTTGCTTTGCTGCCATGATGTAAAATCTCCTTGATCTCTGTTTTTGCTAATTAGCCAACAATGGCGAGGATATCGTCTTCGCGCATGATCAAGTAATCATCGCCGTCTACTTTGACCTCTGTGCCCGAGTATTTCCCGATGAGGACTTTGTCACCTTTACTTACCTCAGGCGCAACTCGGTTGCCGTCTTCAAGACGACCGGGGCCGATTGCGACGACTTCAGCTTCTTGCGGCTTCTCTTTCGCCGTGTCGGGGATGATGATTCCTCCAACGCTCTGTTCTTCTGCTTCGTCCAAACGCTTAACGAGAACGCGATCAGACAGCGGACGAATGTTGATTTTTGCCATGTTAACAGCCTCCGTTGTGGGGTTACGTAATATAAACTGTTATTGCCTTTGCAAGGTTCGTGCCAGATTTTGTAAATAATCTAGTCTTTTTCGTAAGTTGTGCTTAATCATACTTTTACGGATAAATAGGGTATGTTGAAAAAGAGTCGAGTTTTCCAATTTAATTCTTATAATGAGAAAAATACCATATACATTTATTATTATTTTAGCATAAAGTCAATAAAATTAATTAGATAAATTTTTATCAAATATAGAAATACGAATAATATATTCTCATAATGGGAATGTGTGCTCAATTTGCGTCAAGCACAATGGTTGAAATGATTGAGTTGAATGTGTTAAAGGCGGGAAAATAAACGTCGGATGTGTGATTACTTTCCGGTGCGCAATCTTTTGTGAGTGAATAAGAGCGCTCGATGAGTGTTTAGCCGGTCTTGAGTCTTATGCACACTGCGGGGAGTAGGTCGCCATAGGTTTGCATAGATGTGAGTCAAAAGTGAGGATAGGTAAGAATAAGGGGACCGCCCATGTGTGCCCCCCTCTCTCATTGACAAGTGTACCCGCCATCGACAAGCAGTACAGATCCCGTCGTAAAGCTTGAGGCCTTGGAGGCGAAGTAAAGTACGGTTGTGGCTAATTCTGCTGGATTGCCCCAGCGCCTCATTGGTACCTTAGATTGCATTTCCTGTGCTTTAGTTGGGTCTTCGAGAAGTATTTGGTTTATTGGAGTGGCAAAGGGACCAGGGCAGATGGCATTGACGGTGATGCCATCTGTGGCCCATTCTAGGGCAAGTGTACGCGTGAGTTGGACGATGCCGCCCTTGCTGGACGCATAGGATGTGCGGTCTACAATGGAGATGTGCGACAGAGTGGATCCCAAGTTGATAACGCGTCCGTAGCCCCGTTTCAACATGTGGCGACCGACAGCACGGCAATAGTACATGGGGCCGGTTAGATTGGTTGCAATAACCGCTTCCCAATCGCTGTCGCTGAGCTCGGCGATGGGGGAACGAATGTTGATTCCGGCATTGTTTACGAGAATATCCAACTGGCCATAGGTGTCTAAGGTTTTCTCAACGGAGTCTTCTACCTGTTGGATATGTGCGACATCTGCTTGTACGGCAAGGACGTGTCCTCCCGTTTGTTCGCCGATTTGCTGCGCAACTGTTTGAGCCTCTTCTATATGGCGACTGCTGATAGCTACGTTTGCGCCTGCGCCAGACAGCGCCGTCGCCATGGCTAATCCCAAGCCCTTTGTGCCTCCTGTTACAAGCGCAACTTGATCATTGAGCCGAAACAGGTCTGTCGTGTCAGATGGAAGTTCAATCATTGGTTTCCTTCTCCTTCTGTATCCCAGCCCTCCGCTTCAACCATCTCGCGGGCAAGAGCACCCAGTTCGTCTACAAGAGCATCTTGGCGCTGCTGTTTGGCTCGATTAGTTATCTGCATCGTAAGCGCGATGAGGCCGAGGCCAAAAACGCGCTGCAGGCTCGCAGGCGTATTGGGGTCGAGATCGGGGATAAGCTCGCCCAGACGGTTGAGTAAATCCCTATGTTTGGGGGTGATTTCAATGACTTCAAGTGCCATGGTATCTCCTAAGCTTGGTCTGGTTCAGGAGTGAATTTGCTTCGAACGTATCGTGGTTGACAGGACGTAGAAGATGAGCCCTTTGAACTACGTGGAAAATGCTTTTTATACGTTCCTTGCTACGATATGTTCGTCTACTTTTTCTAAACGACTCCAGGGTTGTTCGGGGTCGTGGTCCCATGCGATAATCCAATCGTTGCGGATAGCGTCTCTTATACACTGCTTTTTTCGCTCAATGGTCTGCAGGGGGAAGATATCGTAAGCCATATTCCAAAAGGTTCGTAGATGCGTACGAGTAGGTAGGAGGTCGCCCGGGAAAATAAGCCGCTGATCTCTACCTGTCACTACGATGCCCTGATGCCATTCGGTGTGTCCTCCGGTGAGAAAAGTGGAGATATGAGGCGTTAACTCGCTGTCGCCGTAAAGCAGATTGAGCGCGACTTGCGATTTGAGTGCGTCCAGATCGGTGGGACGATAGCTACTCCTCATCGTGCTGCGTCCGTCGTACGCGTCTCGCCATTCTCCTCTCTGCACGCAGTGTGTCGCGCGGGGAAAGGTGGCCTGTAGTGTTCCCTCAATCTCGCGCAGGCTTCCTGCTAGATGATCGAAGTGTAAATGAGTGAATACGACTAGATCAATATCTTCTGGTACGGTATTGGCTTCGGTTAGAGAATCGTGGATGGTGATGTCTTCAACACCATATATATCTCTGGATTGGTCGTCAAAACGTGTTCCAAAACCTGTGTCAATCAGAGCTAAAACGTCAGGTGTACGCACGAGAAGACAATTGCAGGCCAAGCGGACGCGGTTTCGGCTATCACAGGTTGTCCGTTTTTTCCACATCGTTTTAGGAACTACGCCGAACATCGTGCCGCCGTCTAAACGGAAGAATCCCCCGTTTATATGAACAACTTCTACGTCTCCTAGGTTTAAGCTTTTCATTAGGCGTTCATGAGCACTTTAACGCCTTCCATATCGAAGCGAAAGTGCATTTCAATAAGGCCTTCTTCAGCCATCTGTTCGCGGAGATGCTTGCGGTGCTCGGCTGGACAGTAAAACATGAGGAAACCGCCGCCGCCGGCACCGAGAATCTTACCGCCTAAAGCCCCTGATTTGATGCCTTGTTCATACCAGCGATCTATGCGGGCATTGGTCATTTTTTTGGAACGCCTCTTCTTGGTTTGCCAGTGTTTGTGCATAAGGTGCCCAAATCTATCTAGATCACCCTCTACGAGCGCATCTCTTATGTCATAGCCAATTTGTTTAATCTCATGCAGGCTGTCTATTACCGCATTCTCGCTCGCTTGTGTGTCCCGGTCTTGCTGGGTGAGAATGTCGGAGCTTTCTCTCTGAATTCCGGTGAAAAAAACCACTAAGCTGTTGGGTAACTCTTCGGCCACGTGTTCGGAGATAAGTAGAGGAGTGACTGCTACTTTGCCCGAAGGGTTGATTTCTAGGGCCGTAAGCCCACCAAATGCACCAAGGTAGTGGTCGTGTTTACCGGCTGGCTGAGAAGCTCGTCCTGCTTCTACGTAATGTGCTTCTTCTGCTAAGTCCTGTATCGAAACCTGTTTTCGTTTGTGCGCGTGCAATGCAGCTAATAGAGCAACGGTGAACGAGCCGGAAGACCCCATGCCCGTACGGCCGGGTATATCCGACATGGCACTAATCTCTATTCCACCCTCAACGTCGGTATGCAAGAGAGCTTCGCGCAGAAGGGGATGAGCGATATCGCGCGCATCGTCGACCCGTTCCGTTTGACTATACTTGACGCGAATAAAGCGTTCAACCTTGAGGCGATTCAAATGGATGTAAACGTATTTATCGATCCCTACACTCAGAATAAAGCCGCCGTTCTGCCGGTAATAGGAGGCTAAATCGGTCCCACCGCCGCCTAAGGGAATACGTAGTGGGGCGCGTGATGTAATCAAGAAACAATCCTCTCAGAAACGTAACCAGCATAGCTGATCGCACTGTTTATCGGACAGGCATTGTTTTGAAGTGCCCGTTGAATATCGCCAATCTTCTTTGGATAGCCGTTTGAAATATATCTCCCTTGGACGTTCGGAGTGAAAAAAATCGAGTTATATAATCGGATCAGACGGGCGGTCTCAGCGACGGTGATACGCTTCTTTTTCAAAATAGATTGGAAGCCCAATGTCGCTTGTAAAAAGCGATTCCTGAACATGTGCAAATTAGAAATATGGAATATAGATAGGGTAAAATTTCGGTGCAACTGAGAGTCGTTGACAGTCATAGATCAGCCTTATATTTTGCTGCTTTATGAAGTCTGGTAAAATCGCAATTAAAAAGGCAAGTGTATGAGGGGGGGCAAGTGGCTTCTGGGGTTGGGCGCGCTCGTTGCCTCAGTCCTATGTATCGAGGGGCTTCTCTCCTTACTATATCCGCAAGTTTATCGCCGTCCGCCGCGCATTTGGCAATTTGATTCTGAGCTTGGATGGACTCATATTCCGGGCGGGCGTGGCCGATTAGTAACTCCCGAATTTTCCGTAGATATAAAAATCAATTCGGAGGGGTTGCGCGATTTAGAATATTCTCGGGAGAGACCTCCAGGGGTACGACGAATTTTATTGTTTGGCGACTCATTTGCTGAGGGGTGGGGAGTAGAGCGAAATGAAATGCTCAGCGCTCGTCTCCAATCGTGCCTGCACGAAGCCGGTGAGCAAGTCGAAGTTCTCAACTTTGGCGTAGCGGGCTACGGAACGGATCAGGCGTACTTAGCCTTCCAGAAATTGGGTAAGCGCTTTCAGCCCGACCTCGTGATTTACCTTTTTTACGGTAATGACTTGTGGAACAATGCATCTCCTCGGGGCATTGGTGCTGAACAGGGATACAAGCCCTACTTCAGGCCACAGGGAGACGGCCGTCTACTGCTTCAGGGTGTGCCAGTTCGCAAAACGCGCTATTGGGATGTGGATCGCTCTACAGAGGGCCCGTTTTGGAAAAGGTTTCAATACTATTTCCGTACCCATTGGCATTTATATGCCCTTGTCGAAAAGGCGTTTAGGCCCGCTGTGCCCGCCGCTCAGCAAACCCAATTCTATGACGGGCTTTACGGTGTTGATACTGCGGGTAAATGGCAGCCCGTTTGGGATTTAACGGGTCTTATACTGCGAGATTTCGCGAAGGCTGTGCGAAAATTAGATTCCGACTTTCTTCTGGTATATGCTCCGTCTATAGTTCAAATAGAAGAGCAGAACTGGCTTGACAAAAAGGCGTTACATGGCTTAAATGACGCCCATGATTTGAAAAAACCCAATCGTCAATTGGAATCCCTCTCGCAGCTCCACGGCCTCTCTCTGCTCGATTTGTACAGCGATTTCAAGCGGGCCAATACGGGCCATAATCTCTATTTGCGCGACAGCCATTGGACCGCTGAAGGGCATAGAGTAGCAGCTCACTCACTGTGTGGTATGCTCAAGTTGGAAAAGGATTAAGCCGTGAGTTGGCGACGTGAATGTGCTTTTGTGCTAGTCATTGGGGCCGCAGTTTTCGCTTTTTTCTGGCGCGTATTTGCCACGGGGGGGGGCTTCTTCGTTCAAGATGTGATGGTGCAGAATTATCCGTTTCGCGACTTTTTTGCCCGTCATTTACGCGTTGGTACGCTGCCTCTTTGGGATCCCTCTATCAATTTTGGATTTCCTCTCTTTGCAGAAGGTCAAGCCGGTCCGCTTTACCCGTTTAACTGGCTGACGAGCGCAGTTTCGACCCATTGGGGTATAAGTTTTAACATTCTCTTCCATCTGTGGCTAGCGGGTGCGGGAATGTATGGTCTGCTGCGTCTGTGGCGTGCCCGTCCCGAAGCGGCGTTGACTGGGGGGTTGGCATATGCCCTGTCGGGCTATCTAGTGGTGCGCGCTATGTCCCCCAACTTTGTCGACGCCTGTGCTTGGCTCCCCGTCATGCTTTTTTTGATGGCTCTCTACGTTGAGCGGGGTCGCCCTCGGTATTTGGTTTTGGCCGCGGGCGTTGTTGCCCTACAAATACTTACTGGCCATCCACAGGCAGCGGTTTATGGCATTTTGCTCTGTATGGCCTACGGGTTCTATATGGGCTTTGTGAGCCGGCTACCCTGGTCCTACTTTGTTGTGCTCTCCCTTGTGCCGCTAGGGGGGATCGTCTTATCCGCTGCCCAGTGGATGCCTACGGCAGAGCTCACGCAGCTATCCATTCGAAGTCAGGGCGTATCTTGGCGGCAGTTTGTCAATATGTCCCTGCCACCCGAACGTCTTTTTGAGTTGTTATTGCCTAACCTACACGGCAATCCTGCGCACGGCACGTATTGGGGGAGGTCTGCCGGTTTTTTTATACAGCTCTGCCCATTTGTCGGGGTTTTGATACTCGTTTTGGCTTGGGTTGCTCTGCGTGAACGTGCTGGGGAACCGGTTGGATTTTTAGCGCTTATTGCTGGGTTAGGGCTCGTGCTATCGTTGGGGAAATATACCGGTGTTTTCGAGTTACTGTATCAGATCCCCGGCCTACGCTCTTTTCGGATACCAACCCGCTTTCTACTGTTTTTTGCTCTCGGAATAAGTGCTTTAGCAGGCTTGGGATGCCATGCCGTACTTGCCGCTGAAAGCCGTGGGTTGGCAGGGCGTGGTTTTATCGTACTCATCGCTCTTCTTGGTGGGTTTGCAATGGCTATGAATTGGGATGTAGCGTTAGCTGACCGGGAATACTTGGAAGGTGTGGGAGGAGACTCTTTACAGCGTTATGCTGAGGCTCTACGCTTGGATGCTTTGCGTCTGGGTGCCGTATTGCTGCTGGCTTTTGCCCTGCTTTCTAGGTGGATTAAGCGGGGTAGAGCCATTCTTATTCCCTCAGTCGTTCTGTTCGAACTTTACACGTTTGGCGCTGATTTTAATGGGCTGATCCGCCCTTCCGCATACGAGGAAATACCGCCAACTGCACAATCTATTCTGGATAGACATATAGGACCTGCACCACCACGAGTTTTGAGTTTTGTGAATGAGCGAAATTCACCTTTTGATTGGCACAATGGATGGTCCTACGACCCGAGTTCGTATCATCGCTATACGGAGACGTTGCGTCCCTACAGCGCCGGGTTGTACGGCTTGGGTAATGCGTTGCCTGGATGGAGTCCACTGCACCTGACGCGTCATTGGGATTTAGCCCTCTTATTTCCCCGCTTGGCACGCTTTGCCGGCGTTGAGTATGCCGTGAGTTATGGCCCGCTCGAACAACAGGGGTTAACTCGTATCCGAGAGGGAGAAATACAGGTGTATACCCTTGCCAACAGCGCACCGCGGGCTTTTATCACCACCGATTACGTGGTTATAAAAGACGAAACGGAGCGCCTGCGCCATATCCGGCAAAACCCATCGTATTGGAGACGTGTGGTGCTCGAAGAAGTGCCGAAATTCGAACGGGTTGATGGGGATGAAGCGGGTCAGGCTGTGATTGTTCGCTACGAAAATGAGGAGGTCGTGGTAGAAGTAGAAGGACATCGCGGAGGACTTCTCGTTCTCAACGACACCTACTATCCTGGCTGGCGCGCCTTTGTCGACGGATCGGAACGTCCTATTTTGCAGGCTAATCACGTATTCCGGGCTGTTGTTATTCCGTCCGGTGCTCGTCGGGTGCACTTCTGCTTTGACTCGGATAGCGTTCGGTGGGGAGGGTGGATCAGCGGGACTGGTTGGTTTTGCTGGGTGCTCTTGCTGGTCCTGTTTTGGTCCAAGGTGGGGTGGGTCTCGCCTCTGCCCTCGGAGAATGTGCTTACCGGTCAGGCCGCCGCCATCGCCTGTGCGCAGGGGGCAATAGTCGTCTTACTTTACGGAGCCTGTGTGAGATGGTCTCTTTGGAGTGGTGCGTTGAGCCGAATGCAGGCCCTAATTAACTGGGGTGGATAGCCTTGTCTGGTAAGCTTTCAATTGCCTGCAGTGTTTTGGCCTTTGTCACCTATCTGTTCACTCTGTGCCCAACTGTGTTCGTAGAAGGGAGCGGCGAACTCATCGGTGCTGCGTACTATTTGGGCACGCCGCATCCCACTGGTTATCCACTATTTACGCTCGCTGCGCGATTAGTTGCCGTTCTGTGCCCGTGGGGGAGTCCGGCGTTCAAGATTAACTTGGCATCGGCGCTCTTTGCTGCAGGGACTGTCGGTTCTTTCGCGTGGTTGCTGAGTTGGCGTGGGATTCGTCCTGTTGCGGCAGCCGGATCTGCTCTCTGTCTCGCGTATTCCCATACTTTTTGGGGGCAGGCCGTTATTTCAGAAGTGTATGGGTTATCCATGGCGCTGATCGTGCTGACTATGGGGTGTAGTCTATATGCCTGTCAGCAGCGCTCCCTGCGTGCGCTGATCCTTCTAGGGTGGTGCATGGGTGTCGGATTAACGGCTCATTTAAATCAGGTACTGGTCATTCCGGGCATGCTATTGCTGTTTGTCTGGCGCTGGTCCAATCTGTTCACGCAGTATAGGTATGTGCTTGCCGCCTGCCTGGCCGGACTGATAGGCTACAGTCTCGTACTTTATTTGCCTATTCGAAACGGCATTGGGCCGGGATTTCACTGGGGTGATCTAAGTGGATGGGGTGCGGTCTGGGACCATCTTACGGGGGCGACCTACAGGAGTTCTTTTTTTTCGCTCCCCGTGAAAGGTATGCTGCTCAACGCACAGCGATGGGCTATCAGTGTCGGGAATGAATGGTCCCTCGGCTTCGTGCCCCTGCTGCTGTGGGGCGGTGCCGTTGCTTGGCGCCGCGACAGCAGCTTTTGCCTTCTGGTTGGCACTGCCATGCTCTGTAACTTGGCTATTGCCCTCAATTATCACAGAGATCCAAACGGCATCGGCGTTTTCTTTATGCTGAGCTACGTTTGCTGGG
Source organism: uncultured bacterium (assembly GCA_964011675.1). Lineage (GTDB taxonomy): Bacteria > Latescibacterota > UBA2968 > UBA8231 > UBA8231. The sequence continues at coordinate 48,252 of CAXGPR010000011.1, read as the reverse complement.
CTGTATTTCTTGGATTTGCGTTGGACGATGTCGTGCAGCGGGTGCCGAAACACTGGGTGGGTCAAGCGTTGGTGCTCGTGCTGGTATTGAACGTTTTTCTGGGCAATTATGAGCGCGTGGATTTGAGCAATAATCGAGTTGCCGAACGCTATGGCTTAGACATACTGGAAGACTTGCCGAAGGGGGCTGTTCTCATAACGGAAGGTGACGATGTTGCCTTCGTTTTGGACTACCTACTTCGCGTTGAAAAGAAGAGGCCCGACCTCGTGCTCTACAATCGCGTGGGGCGTGGATCTGACTTGCTTAGTCCGGCCGAACGAAGGCTGCCAGGTATAAGGCAGCAGAAACTACAGAAAACTCGCGAAGCCGAGTTGGCAAGAGGGATGGCCCCCCTTTTCTATTTAGTGCGCCGAAGAGCGCCCATCGCCGACTATGAATTTGTCCCGTCTGGATTGGTTTACCGATTGATGCCAGCTAACGATTCGGAGCGGGCTCGCTTGATAGAGCGTGAGATTGATATGGACAACGCCAAATTTAACGGAAGTCATTTAGATCCTTGGGTGCGGAAGATACAGAGTAATTACTGGTTCATGCGAGCCGAAGGGAAACGAGAGAAGGGTCAATTGAGAGAGGCTTTAGAGGACTACATCAGAACAGCCGAAGTGGCCCATGACTCGAGAACGGTCCAATTCAACGTCGGGCTGATGGCGCTTAGGTTAGGGGATGTAAATCGAGCGCGGTTACATGCTCAACGGGCCATTGAGATCGATCCATTCCAGTCTTACGGTCATCGCTTGATGGATCAAATCAACAGCCGCACGGGGCACGGAGGGTCTGTTGAAAGGTGAACAAATGGTTACCCTTTTTGCTCCCAGAGGCTTGACTTTGAAAAGGGTAGGGTTATTTTTTGATCCATCTATGGATACAGTTTATGGAAAAATGGGAACGCATACTCAAACCGGAAAATGTAATTGTGGGCATGCGATCGCGACGCAGTTTAGACGCGATTCGAGAGCTTGCCGCGGTCTTTGACGAGGATGCCGTACCCGATGGCAAGCGGTTTATCGCCGACGTCATTCAACGAGAGCGCCAAGCCACAACTGGAATCGGTCGCGGCGTCGCCGTCCCACATGCTCACGATGATACCATTAACCGACAGCTCCTGGCGGTTGGGATCTCTAAAGAAGGTATAGATTTTCGCTCTTTGGATGGTGAACCTGTGTTTATCGTTGCGCTGCTGGCTACGCCCAAAAAGCACCAGAAACAGCATATGGATTTACTGGCCTCTCTATCGCGTCTGCTACAGCACGAAGACGTACGCCAGGGCCTAATTGAAGCGGCTGAAGCGTGTGAAATCGTAGATATCTTTACTAAAAATCAAAAGCAGATATAAATAGTCCAAATAGTAATAGAAGCGGAAAGGGGATGGGGCTGTAGCGGCTCTCCATCCCCTTTAATTTTTGGCGAGGTGCACATGGTTCCACAGTTTGCTCAAGTTATACGGGGGCCAATAAAGGGAAATCAAACTTGTTTTCTTAGCGGGCCTCTCGTAGCTGGCCAGCGCCAGGTACAGCTCGCAAGAATTTGCCATCTGCTCGATTTAGGCGTTACGGGTTATTCCCTCCTCGTTCTACTGCCAGATAGAGCGACTGTGCGTTTGTTTCGAGATGAATTAAACAAACAGTCTAACGGTCTCCAACGTGAGGTAGAGCTACAAACCTATTACGCCCTTGCCGTTCGATTAATCCGTCTCTTCTGGCCTATGGTTGCTGCTGAGGTTGGATTTGCATCTCCTCAGAAAGCCCCAGTTTTTCTCAACTATGAATCCGCTCAATACGTCTTGGGAAGCCTCGTTGATCCCCTCTTTTCTCAGGGCTATTTTGAAGGTCTGTCCATGCGGCCGCAGCGCACAGTTTCGCAGCTCCTCGACAATGCGAATAAGGCTGCAATCAATGGATTTCCACTGTCTGAAGTGGAGACACGGCTGCGTCAGGCCTGGACGGGAGAAGAGAATAGGCTGCGTTATTACGATCAGTCGCAGCACTGCATTGAACTATTTCGAGGCCACTGTCTGCAACACGGTTTACTCGATGCATCCCTGGTATTTGAGGTGTTTAACGGGCACCTGCTAGGCCGGGATGAATTCTGGCGATATTTTACAGAGCGCTACAGGCACATGGTCGTTGATTCGGCAGAAGAAATGGTGCCGATAGCACACGATTTAATTGCTCGTCTACTGCCTCAATGTGATTCAGCGATCGTTGGGGGAGATCCCAAGGGCGGCTTCCGCATTTTCTTAGGAGCAGACGCAGCTGGCTGTGCAGATCTTTCTAGACAATGTAAGAGGCATATTGTGGTAGGAGACCAAGAGTGTGCGCAGTGTGATATGGTGTACTTTGCTGCTCGTTGTGGTGAGAAGCTAGGGCAAGGCGAGTGCACTGTTTTAAGCGGTCGCAGTGACCGCGCTATGGTTGGCCTCATACGCGTACCCTACCGCTCAGACATGATTAACGCTACCGTCGGAAAAATGGCTCGCCTGATAGGGGAGGGAGTTGCTCCTGGCGATATGGCGATTGTGGCACCCCACGCAGACGGCGTGCTGCGCTTTCTCCTTTCTGAGGCGCTGAGTGCTGCTGAGATACCCCATGCAATTGTACGTCGATACGAAGCGCTACGTGATGAGCCAGTTGTTCGTGCTTGTTTAACACTGGCGGCATTGGCTCATCCACAGTGGGGGGAATCGATTTCTCTCTTTGATTTGGAAGAGGCATTTTGCATTGCGCTTGCGCCGATGGATCGACTCCGTAGCAGCCTACTCGTGCAGTCCGTCTATGATGAGAGGGACGGGGTTCTCAAAGAGGGTAAACAGGTAGAAGACCAGCGCCGTTCGCGAGTTGGAGCTAATATTATTGAACGATATGAAATGATCCGCGAATGGCTGCAGGCATATATGATGACGGATCCCATTCCCTTTGATCACTTTTTGCGCAGGCTTTTTGGGGAAGTTTTGGCTGGTCCTCATGTCGCCCCTGAAAGTGCGGCTGTTTACAGCAAGTTAATCGCGTCGTCTCAGGCATTTAGCCGAACGGGGCCTGCTCTTGGTTTGGCAGAAGACCAAATCGGGGCACGCTACAGGAACATGATTATATCGGGTGTGATTGCCGCTCAGCACCTCGCAGATCGGGATGTGCCTATAGCGCCCAAATCCATCGCGATGGTCGCACCTGTCCACACGTATCTGCTAAGCAATCACGAGGCTAGATATCAGTTCTGGTTGGATGTGGGGTCAAACGTATGGTGGGACGCATTACATCAACCGCTGACAAATCACTACGTGTTGAGCAGAAGGTGGAACCGCGAGAAGCGCTGGACAGATGCTGTAGATTTTTCTCTGCGCAATCGCAATCTACACCGCCTAGTACGCGGTTTGGCACTGCGCTGTCGAGATGGCATTTTTCTCTGTGCAAGTGAGCGTGATGGGCGGGACGAAGTGCAGGACAGTCCGCTGTTAATGACGGTTCAGCAGGTGTTACAGGAGGAGCAATGAACGTGTTTGTTCCCCGTCAGGGGCAGCGAGAAATTCTTGATTACGAAGGTGGTTTAATGGGCGTTTCCGCCGTGCCGGGAAGCGGAAAGACGGCGACAATTGTAGCCCTCGCAACTCGTTTAATAAAAGAGGGCAGAGCCGGAGACGGACAGGTCCTCATTGTGACCTATCAGACCGCAGCTGTTGACAATGTGCGCAGTCGAATTCGTCAAGCTTTAGAAGCTACGGGCCGGCTGCAGATAGGATACGATGTGCGCACGTTACACAGTCTCTCTTATAGTATTGTTCGCGCCAATCCAGGACTGGCTGGAATAGGTAGCGAGTTTAGCGTTCTAGACGATCGCACAAGTTCCGATCTACTAGAGAAATCAGTCCGCATGTGGAATAGCAGAAATACGCGCATATGGGGTGGACTCGCCCCAGGCGATTACTACGATGAGGGCTGGGAGAGAGAGTGGCGTTCCATTGCCCGTACTATCGCCTGGACGGTGATTACAACGGCCAAAAATCGCCGTTTGAAGCCAGGTGATTTACTTGCTCGAATTGCTTCTGGGGGAGGGGAAGAACTCAACCTGTTTCTGCGTATTGGGGCTGAGGTTTACCAGCTTTATCAGCAGCAAGTTGAAACCATGGGGGGGCTCGATTTTAACGATCTGGTGTGGTCTGCCGTAGATTTGTTAGAGCACCATCCCGATTTGTGTGAACGTCTTGGAACACGATGGCCCATTATCCTTGAAGACGAAGCCCAAGACAGCGTTCCCTTACAGGAAGATCTTATTTCTATTCTCGGGCGAGGCAGAGAGAACTGGGTTCGAGTTGGTGATCCCAATCAGGCTATAATGAGCACGTTTACAGCTGCAGATCCACGTTTTCTCCGGCGCTTCCTCAAGCGGAATACAGTTCGGACAGTGGAGATGTCCATTTCGGGTCGCTGCTCTGGTAAAGTTGTCGATTTGGCAAATGCGCTAGTGCAGTGGGTGTGCTTTGATCACGGCCTAGCCGAGGTGCGCGATCAGGCTTTCAGAGCTCAGCAAATCCGCCCAACCACACATGGAGATCCACAGAAGAATCCCACGGATAGAGAGAGTGACATTGCATTCAGATCGTACGATAATCGAGTAGAGGAACTAGCCGACGTCGCTCGGCGCGCTCACTTATTTAGTCGTCGTAGCACGCATTTAACTTTGGCTGTTCTAGTGCCGACTAACCAGCTGGGCTACGAGATGGCAGATGTCCTGCGTTCGGCGGGAGCTGATTTTGACGAGGTTTTACAAACTGCGTATTCGGCGCGAAAAGTCGGCGACGTCCTAAGTGCCATTGTCTCTTTTCTCGCAGATCCTCTAAAACGCGGACATTTGGAAGGAGCCTATAGGGCCATGTGTTCATACTGGCCTACCGAAGAAGGTCCAGGTGACCAAGACCGCGTTGCGACACTGTTGCGAAGTTGCTACAGGCCGGAAGATTTACTCTATCCTCAAAAGGGGACGCGCCCGGAAGATGCGTTACCTCAGGTCAGAGAAATTGCCCCCACTGATATACGCGCTCTTGGCGTTTTTTGTCGCTATGTACGCAGGTGGATTAGGGCTACACCATTGCCAGTCGATCAGATGCTGATGGCCGTAGCTCAGGACCTAATGCGCAACGCGGACATGGCGCGAGCGCAAAAACTAGCCGCTTTTCTTCGCGCCAGGGGCGACGTAAATCCGTCCTGTCGGCTCCCTGATTTTGCGCGCGAGTTGGCGTTGGCATCCCAAGGGAAAGCAGCCTCACTTTTAGAAGACGAGGACCTATTCACCCCGCGTCCCGGCCGTATTTCACTTACAACGCTGCATAAGGCTAAAGGGTTAGAATGGGATCTAGTTTACATTGTCGGGGTGGATAGAGATTGGTTTCCATACGATCTGGACGATCATTTTCGGGGGGAGTACGAGTTTTTGGGTGGAGACCCGGGCGAAGAGGCGCGCGCTGAGTTATTGAGGCTTATCGGAGAGTGGGAACCTGGTCGTCTATCGGCTACGCATATGGCTCATGTCGAAGTGATTGCCGAGCGCATGCGGCTGCTCTACGTGGCAATCACGCGAGCGCGCAGGTATCTGTCGGTTAGTTGGAGTCGAGACATACCCATGGCAACTCGGATGCGTTCCGTGGACCAGGCTGTAGTCTTTGATGTTCTTTCAGAGATAAATAAGGGTGGATACCTTGGGCGCACTGGATAGGCATTTTCGATTTAGTCAAACTGCTTTATCGACATTTTATACCTGTCGGAGACAGTTTTGGCTGCGCTATGTGCGCAGGGTGCGATGGCCAACGACGCTGACAGAGCAGAGTGCAGATTGGGAACTAGTCATTGAGCGAAGATCGCTATTTCACCGCTGGATACATCAGCAGAGCGTCGGGATAGATTTAACGGATTCGGTGCGCGGCCAAGAGGATCCGATACTGCAAAGATGGTGGTAAAATTGGCGTGTTACCTCACCCTTTTTACCTGAGTGTGTTTTCTTTTCTGAGATTTAACTCTCCGTTCCAATCCTCGACCACCGACTCGTAGCACAGTATTATTAGCTGATCGTGACGGATAGCGGGTAGCTGTATATTGCCGATTAGAAAACTGGCTTACGAGGGCCCGGTCAGACGGTGTATGCCTCTAGTTGGAAAACGCGCGTCTATCGATTTATAGCGGTTGAGGCGGGGCATATATTCATCCCGAAATCTTCAGTGAATCCATCTGAAGTTGTCCTGTCATACTGGCATGCAGACGCTCCAGATGCCTTGCAGGAGATTCCGTATTCAGCGCGTTGTCTGATGAAATAGAAGCGTTCCCCCAATACGATAATCGGGAAGCGTGTGGGCGCTGTATCTATGTAGCGCTCTGTGAAAGGGGAAGCGCTTCCGTGGACAAGTGGGAGGAGGATGTGGTAAATGCGACAGAGGAAATTGAGGATCCTTGGTGAGTGCATTGCTTCACAATGCAGGTTATCCCAGGGTAAAGACTAGGCCGTGAACGCCAGTTACCGCGCTGACTAATAGCCAGAAGCCCGCTGATCCGAATGCGCCTAGGACGAGGCCAAGAAAAAGCGGCCTCAGGCGCGTATAGAGTCCGGCCCCACCGTATTTGAGAATGAGGTATTTTAACAGCCAAGCGATAAAAACTGAGAACCAAACGTTGTTGACGGGATGCGTCAGGCCTAGCGTCAAGCCGATTGGGTGGATGGGGAAACCCACGTATCGCGCTTTGATATAAGTCAAAAGAGACATGAGTAAAGCTCCGACGGCTGTAAATGTCAAATGCCAGACTCCGACCGGTTGCACGTTGTTGATGTTGCGCGTAACCCAATTGCCAGAAAATCCTGGAAGGCCAATAAACTGCCATCCTGTTAGGTTGATTCCGCCATAGCTATAGGCTATTTGCATGACTGCAAAAACAGATCCCAATAAGGTGACTGCAACAGATAGGATAATAGCCCAGAAAAGCCTCCGGTGTTCCAAACGGGTAACTTCTGCAAGCTTTAACCCCGTTGCAGCCTGTGCCATAACAAAGGTGCGAATATCGGCAGCCCAGGCAAAACTGAGCCCGAGTGTGGTCAGTCCTGCGGGGCCAATAGTACTGGTTCCCAGAGCATTGACGGTAAAAATCGGTGCGGCCACCGTAGCTCGCCCATAGGCTAGTCCCGTCTGGGAAACAATGCGGGCTAGCCCAACAAAAATGACCAAGGCTGTCAGCAAAAAGACGAGAGCTGAAGGTACGTTCATGCCGGCGGCTTTAAGCCAGAAAAGACAGAGTAAAAATCCCGCTATGGATCCAAATACAGCCGTTTTGTATGAAAGTAACTCTCCGCTATCGTCTATGCTGCCATCCCCCCTGAAAGCTTTTCGAAAAACGTCTTTTAGATGGGCGCGGCTATGCCAGAAGCTTGACCCAACGAGAAAGAAAAGAGCGCCAAGCGCAAGGTGAGCCACGCTCGGTGGAGCGGGATCAGAAAAAGGCTGTGTGGGCCCAATGCTCCAGCCTGTCATGCGCTGTAAACCTGTTTGTATGAGGGCTATAAGTGCAAAAAACCAGACGCCCATAGATACGTCTAAGCTGAGAAGATAAGAGAGACCGATTACCTCAAAACGGGGGGTGCACAGCAAGTTTATAGAGTTGCGAAGTATCAGGATGTTATTTGAAAGGTCAATTCGTGGAATGAAATTATAGAAGGCATGCAAGGCATTAAGTGAGTTAATCATGGCGGGAATAGCAAAACCGAACCACATAAGGCGATTTCGGAAGAAATCTCCTATAACGCCGTGCGCATTCGGGCGACTCATCTCCAGCGGTAGTGTAGCTAGGGGAAAAAGCAGTCGTTCGCTTTCGACCCACTGTTTGCGCAGTATGACTAGCAGGCACAGTGTAACGCAATAGAGCGTCGTGACAAAAAGTCCCCAAGCAGCCATTGGACCAATCCATACCTGCCAGGGAATGCCTTCTCCGCTTGCGCCCCCTTCAAAGAGTTTCCATATAGCGGACGGTTCGTCGGGCACCAGCCAAGAAGGAATGTGCGGTTGAATGATCGCTGCCCATTCATTCTCCGGCGTGGCATAATAGAAATAACCTCCCAGAAGCGGGATCAGGTTCATCGTGAAACCCCAGGAGGGTATTGCTGCCGCAACTATCATCATTATATATGCTGTTGCTAATTCACCGCTCGAAAGTGGGGATCCCGTGAGTCTATGTGCTATAGGGTTGATACAAAGCGTAAGAAGAAAGAATAGAAACAGAGCTGCACCAGCCGAAAAGTCTGCAGCCATGGGTGATCCGCTTAGTACTAAAACACCATAGGGTTCGCCTGTGGCTATAACAAGAGCAGACAAAGCTCCGCAAAGCATAGCTCGTCTTGTTACTCCGAGTGAAGGTGAGCTGTCTGACAACAAGAGATCGCTTTCTAGGTAGTTTTTTCTCTGAGGTGGTAAACGTGCAACGAGTGGCGACTTCAACGATTTGGTTTTTTTAAGAAAAGTCAATTATGTATTTCGTAATACGATAGATAGGATTTACTGTTTGACTTGGCAAGGTCAAAATACTCTTCTTTAAAAATGTAAAAAAGATTAACAATCATCTTGACTTAATAAATTTCACGTGGTATTTTTCCGTCGCGCTCTAGTTAGTAATTGAAAAAAAAGTTCTATACAATTTTCGGGGAATATGCTCACCTCAAAAATTGGCAAGCTTTTCTTGGGTTTTAAATTTTTTCCCGGGCACTCGGCCTGGGCATTTACCCATCATATCCGAGCTATTGGAGGTTTTTGCGATGAAGAAACTCGGTATCGCCCTTGCAATGGGTGCGATGTTGACGACTTCGGTGGCTTTTGCTCACCAAGCTTCTTATTTCATGCCGCAGGTTCCCAATCCCGATGCCATGGTCATTGACGGAAACGACGATGATTGGGGTTGGATCGATCCGGCTTTTGCTATTACCCCAGACACGATGTTTGAAATCTTGGGTAGTGAATGGCCGCCGGCCAAAGACGACTGGGACTGTGTCCTTTACGTCGCTTGGAGTTCTGCTCCAGACAATTCGTTGTACTACTTTGCACGCGTGACGGATGACTCACTCGGTCTTTTTGTTGAGAACCCGCAGGAATACTGGAACGATGACTCTCTTGAAATCATCGTTGATCCGGATCACTCCAGCGAGAACTTTAACGAAACGGAAATGACTTCGGGTCAGCAGTATGGTATTCGCATTCTGCCCGCCGCTGGTCAGAAGGACGAATGGATCTTCAATGTGCCTCAGGAAAGCATTCTGTGGTCGACCGAAGAGCCTTGGTTCATCTACCGCTGGACGTTGGATCCGCCGGATGCAACTCCGTTGACCCAGCCTGCTGGTAGCACGGTTACCTACACGTACGAAGTCAAGCAGGCTCTCTGGACCTTCCACGATAAGACAGGTCCTGAAGGCAGCCAGCGTCACAACTTCGCTTCGGATCAGATCGTTGGTCTAACCTTCCAGTTTGACGAAACCGAAAATCCAGAAGCTGGTCGTGAGAAGCAGCCGGGTACCACGCCGGTTAACGGTGCGTTCCAGGATAACTCCAATGGTTCCGACTTTATCACGGTTCCGACGGAAGGCGCCACGGGCGGTTCGGGTAGTGGCAGCACGGCTGTTGAAGCCGATAGCTGGGGTCGTCTGAAAGCCCGCATGGCCAACTAAGTCTGACAAAACTTAGGATCCTTACAGGTTTAGTTTAGCATGACAGAGAGAGATGGAGTTTACTTCATCTCTCTCTGTCTATATCCAATTCTTATCACCTGAGAAATTTTCCAGATGCTCCTACCCGCCCGCAAGTCGCTGGGTGCAAGAGGAAGGTTTTTTTTCATGAAATCACCAAAAATCATGCGCAATGTTTTATGGGTTGCAGCATGTGCCGTTGCTTTGACGGGATGTGTTTCCAACGTGGGCGAACGTCGTTTTGCCACTGCCCCAGAACCTACCCCAGTTCAAAATGATGGTATGGCGGTCTTGGATGATGGCAGTATCGTTTTTACAAAAGATCGCTTGGAAATTTCTCTACAGGTGTTGCGAGATGACTTTTTGAACCGGCAATTTGCGGCGGCCTCAAATAGAGGAGCTGAATCGACTAATCCTTATACATACGGTAACTGGAAACCGTGGGGACAGGACTGGACGCCTCAGCGTTTTACCGTCGTATTGCTCAAGGTTAAGAATTACGAATTTCCGAAAGTCTTCATAAATCCCAATGCGCTCGTAATATCCGCTGCCAATACGCGGGTATATGAAGTCTTGGATCAAGGGCTTCTCGAAGACTATTTTAGCCCGTATTTACGCTCCTACGCAGGAACTCAGCGCCGAACCTACGAGGCCATTACGGACCAACTTATCCGGACCGTATATCCGCCAGATATGGTTTTCAGTGGTCAAGAGACCTCTGGTTACATCGTATTCCCAACGTTGCACAATGACGTAGATTCCTTTTCCGTGCGCGTGCCCGACGTCGCCATTCGCTTTAATTACAAGGGAGAGCCGGTCGAAACCATAGATCTTGAGTACAAGTTTGATCGCGAGATTTACACGGCTCTGCAGCCGCGTGAGACCGATCAATGATCAGTAGAGCGGCATCCCGGATTGCGCTGCTCGTTGGTTGGAGCATGCTTTGGGGTTCCTCCCACGCTGCTGCTGATCAGTGGGTTCTCGGGGGGAGTAGTGCAACACAGTGGGGAGACGTCGTTCAAGTTCGTGCCCAAATTGATGATGAATCAGTTCTAGGATCGATACAAATCCGCGGTTTTACCCCAGATGACAATATCATCTCGACACTTCGCTGGAGCTATGGCAAGCCCAACGATTTAGTGAGTGAAGGGGATGCCGCTCTTTGGGATAATACGGCATTTAAGAGCGGAGAGGCGCTGACGATTATCGATGGTGATGGCGCTACTTCAACTCAGGATCTTTTTAAGCGAGCTGGAGTAGATCAGGATGGGCGCGCATTTGTATTTGATTTAGGCTCGCGAGTCCCTGCGGATAGTTTGCGTTTTTACCCTCGGCAAGAAGGAACGGCTGCCAATGGTCGTCCCTTTACTGAGGATTTTGTTCGCAAACACACGGTATTTGTCAGCGATGGGGTTTCATATGTTAATGAGCAGCCCCTGTTTTCTCTTCTCCGCGATATTCCAGTCAATCCGAACAGCGTTTTTTCGATGAAATTCCCACAGCAATTTATTCGGTTTATCCGTCTAAGAGTTGGGTCGCGTAACCCGTTTGAAATCGCCGAATTTGAGCTGTACGGAAATGGATTCGTGCCACGGGCTACCTATGTCAGTAAAGTAATTAATCTGGGTAGTGTTTCAAATTACGGCACCATTTCCTGGGTAAAACGAGCGCTTGAACTTGTGGACGGGGAGTTGGCAGAATTGCCAGGTGATGGAACGACAACAGTCGCCGTGCGAATGAAGACCGGGCTTGATGATACCCCACTGGTTTATTACGAACGTGTAATTGACGATAATACGCGTGCCGTCAGTCAGGTCGTCGTCACAGAGTCTGCTTATAATTCTCTCCCTTCTGCCAAAAAGGGTAGCATCGAAGAAGATACCGAAAATTGGAGTGCTTGGTCACTGCCCCTCATATCAGGAGAGCGTATTCCTTTACCTAGTCCCAGATCGTTTTTCCAACTGCAGTTTGTGATGGAAAGCCAGTCTGTGGCCCAAACGGTTCGGATTGACTCGCTCGTAATAGAGCACTCAATTCCGCCTGCCGCAGCTGTTGTCGGAGAGATTTCGCTCGCTGATGATCCCAATCCTCTCGTAAACATCGGAGTAATCGACAAAGATGATGCCGTCGTGTTGCCGAGTATTGATGGGGGAGAAGAAGTTCTTTTTGCCTACGACATAAGAGCAACGATCCTGCGGCCGTCTGAAAATGGGTTTGATGCGCTTCGGATTGACACGCCGACGCCTGCCGATTTTGTCGAATTACAAATGGGGTTACCTTTGCAAACCGTTCGGCCAAACAGCGTAACGGCTACGGATAACAGCTTAGAAATAACATTTACGGACAATCGGATTGATTTTGATAATAACGTGCCGATGCGTGTGCTCTTCCGCGGTTCTGCAGTAGTGTTTGGTACGATATTTACCGGCACGGTATGGGACACACAATCAGATATTCTCGGTCAGCCTGTACTGGAAGGCGACGCAAACTTTGATGTTTCGACCAACTCATTGAGGGTTGCGTTGACCCAAGAATCAGTGGGTGAGATAGTTCGCGGAGTGTCGTTCAATCCCCCTGTATTTACTCCCAATGGAGACGGTGTAAATGATGCGCTCGAGGTTGAATACACCGTTATCCAAATATCCGAACCCAAACCGGTAAGGGTTGTAATTTACGATCTGGCAGGGCGAGCGGTTAGGACCTTAATCGACCGTGAACAGATCGGTGGTATTTATACGGAGCAGTGGGATGGTAAAGATGATGAGGGAAATGCGGTGCCTCCAGGCAATTATATGGTTGTCCTCGAGGTGAAGAGTGGTATTGGGAACTTTGTCCGTGCTGGAGCGATTGCTGTCGCTTATTAGGTGGATACGAAAAGAATGATAAACGCAATACAAAGAGGGAGGGTCCCATCGTGAGGTGTTTGTTTCGCGCCTTTTATGTTGCCGTTATCGGTGTCGTCCTTTCGGGGGATATCGCCTATGGACAGCGCCTCGGATTTGTCACCGGGCGAGAGCCGCATGGTGTGGATGTCTATGATATGGCGATGACGCCATCATTGAGAAAATGGCAATATCCACAAAGCCTCTACAATTTTTATCAATGGACCGGTGAAGAATATAGTAACTACGCGCGCGAAAATTACGAGCGCTATGTATCTACCGAACTCGAAGGGTTTCGGACTTACGATATGTATGGAAACTATATCACGCGCGGTTTTGAGATATTTGATTGGACTATCGACAGTCCAGCCACTTCTGGCAGTATTGTGCGCAAGGGTCCAAAGTATTCTTCTTGGTTTAGCAATCTAGTCGTCTCATCTATGTCCAAAGGTCAGTTCTATTCTTCTATGACCATTGGTGAAGCGATTCGTTCAACTCTTACACCGCTGACCTTTTCAAAGCCTGCCTTTAACGGTATACAGTGGGATTTTGCTTCGGATAAGTATCAGACAACGATTATCGCTTCTCGTCTCGCTTCTCCAGGCACGCGGATTCAGTTTGAGAATTCGTCGGGGCAAATTCTCGGAGATATGACCAACCTATTCGGTATTCACTCCAAAGTTCAATTGGGTGACTTCTCTAACATAGGACTCACCTACCTGAATGTTTCTAATTTTTCGACGGGTAGAAAGCTGGGAGATAATTCTCTTAAAGGGGTTCTTACAGAGGCTCAAAACGGGGGCAATGTTGAAACGATCGTCCTGCGGCTTTCAGACGATTCGCCCGAGGATGGCGACGGTGGAGCACAGCTCTTCGCGGAACGAATCATTATAAACGGAGTAGATCATCCAGAAATCGTGCCTTCTCCGCGCGGCGGCGTTCGCAGAGCTGGCGTTATCGAAGCCGATGGAGCTGAAACGCTTGAACTCACCTACAATATCTCGCGCGACTTTCGGCAACAGCCCGACGATCAAATAACCACGTTTCAAGAAATAGAAAAGATTGAGTTTGAACTTGTTATTGCAAATGACTACCGGATAGATATCACGTCTAACCTGCAAGTCAACGGCCAGGGGGAACCGGTTTTTTTACTAGTAGAAAGGGCGCACGGCAACGTGAGTGACGGATCCAACCAGCGCTTTATTCGCTTCGAATACGGTCTACCTACTGGAAAAGATATTGTTGGTCTCAGTTTTGATATAGACGATGTGAAGGGATTTAATCTGCGTTCTGAAATCGCAATGAGTCGCGACTACAGGCGATTTCCCAACCAGAACTTTCAGGAACATGAGCTCGCTGAACAAGATGGGATGGCCTATTACGTTACGGCTTCACAGGACGCCTATCCTTGGTTCGCCTATGGCGAACTCTATAGAATGGAGCCCGAATATCGTACCAATGCCTTTATAACAGATGCTCGCGGCTTTGTGGACTATGAGCGGCCTGATCGCTACACGTTTGAAGCGGTTGACGACAATGATGACCAAGATCGCTTTCCGGACTGGAAACGCTTATGGCAAAACGGTGATTTTGCTTTTGGTGAGTCGCCTTTTGGCGTAGGTGGTCAAGCGGACCCTCAGGTATTTCCCGGCTATGATGAGAACTCGGATTTTATTTCGGATTTCAACCAGAACTCGAATGGCCTTCCAGACTTTTCAGAACCATTTTTGCGCTACAACGTAGATCCTCCTGAGTTCTTATTTGGCGTTGACATGAATAATAATAACGTCATAGATCGTTTTGAGAATGACGTGTATGCAGATTATCCATACCGTCAGGATCGCGATGGATACAACCTGTACGGTGGCGTCCATTTGAATGAGCACATCAAGTTGACCGTTGGCCGTGCCGCTATGGATGAAATTAGTAGCAAGCGGACGGCGCAAATGGATTACGCTATTGCAACGGGGACGTGGGAATGGCCCGGCATCAGTACACGCGTTTTTCAATACGTACGCTCAGTGCAGGACGATATTGCAGATGATGTGATCCAATGGGTTGACCCAGACGGTTTTACCGAAATGGTTGATCCGCTCATTACTAAAGATACGTTCGTATATACGGGCTATTTAACCTTTGACTATCTACGTCTCAAGAATTTAAACGTATACAACAAGATTAAGTACGACTTTTTCAAGCAGCGTGGTGAAGAGGCCGAAACCAAAAATAACCGATTGTTTTTGGGTATGATCAACAAGGTTGATTATCCAGTTCCAATTACGGATAACCTGTCTTTATGGCCTAGATGGAAGAGTATTTATCGGAAGATTAATCCGACGTTCAGCACAGAACTCGATATCACCGAGTGGTCTCAGTTCTACATGCTAACGTCAAAATACTTTATACTGCCAACAACGTTTCTCGAATATGGTGTTGAATGGAATCTCTTCCGCAACCTCGAGAAGCGCCCCGAAATATTGCCCCCGGGTTACGTAGATGATTTTACTGGAACTGTTTTAGCGCTGCAATTATCGAACCGTTCGGCTTATTTAGGATATTCTCTCACAATGAACACCGGATTCCGCTGGGAAAGGCGAGCATTTGAAGAGGCCACCGAGACAAATTCGCTCATCTTTATCCGGGTATTTGCCGGTCTACAGCAATAATCTTCGTACGTAATTTTACGATATCTCGTTTTTGCATAGCGTCCGGCTCCCCCTAAGGGGAAGCCGGACGTTTGTTATTGTCTATCTTTTTATTACCCGTATTTTCTTATGATGAACTATTTTAAAAAACACGCTTTATTATCCCTAAAACTGTGTGCAGGAATTCTATTCGTTTCCGCTTGTGAACCGGAAACGCGATACGAACTCAAAGCGATCCAGCCCGCTTTATCGCTCGAAGAATACAAGAATAGATCGGCCGTTGCTTCTCCTCAATCTCTGTATGAATTGGGGTGGTTGTACTTGCAAAACGGAAGGACCCGTGCGGCATTAGACGTGTTCTCACGTCTCGTGCTAGAAGTGCCGAAAGACGCTGATGCCCATTTTTACTTGGGTGTTTCTCAAGCCAAAGAACATTTGAAAACGGAAGCAATCGCATCCTTTAACCAAGCGTTGGAATTACAGCCGGGATTAGCAGATGCTCACTGGGCTCTTGCTCTGTTGCATAACGAGCGAGGGGATGGCTTTGAAGAAGCCATGAAAGCGGCCGATCGCGGTTTGTTTTTTGCTTCTCAGAGTGCCTACGGACACTTTGTTAAGGGGTTCATTTTATGCTCCAGAGGGGAAAATGATCGCGCTGAAGTCGAACTTGCACAGTCTATCGAACTAGAAGACGCCGGAGCACATGCACACTACTATTTGGCGCTCATATATTTGCGGCGGCAGGACGATGAAAAGGCAATTACAGCAATGGAACGCACGCTTGCTGCGGATCCCTCTTACACGGAGGCCTATTATAGCCTTGGAACGCTGTATGCGCGGACGGGACGTGTGGCTGAAGGAGAGGAGATGATAGCTCTCTTTCAGCGCATGAGTAGCACAGATATGGAAGAGGATCATTACAGGCGGCTCTTGTACAGAAAGACTCAGCCCGTTACGGGAACGGAGCGGGCAGCGGGGCATTTCAACTTGGGCTTAGTCCTCCTCAAACGCAATGAGTTAAATGGTGCTCTGGTGCAGTTTCGCAAGGCTGTTGAAGCGGATTCGACTTATGCAGAGGCTCAGCACAATATTGGCGTTGTTCTCTCCCTGCAGGAAATGCATGCAAATGCAATGGCGTATTTCTCCAAAGCGGTAGCGCTGGATCCATCTTATGCGCTGGCATACAAGAATCTGGGGAACAGTCACCTCGTCCAGGGGAATTATGAGCGAGCCGAAGCTTCTTTTCGCACGGCGTTAACCCTCGATGAATCTATGGTTGAATCACTCAGCGGGCTTGCTACGGCACTAATTCAACAGGGCAAGATTGAGGACGGAAAAGCGGTTCGCAACAGGGCATTGGAATTGGCTGATGGGGGAGCAGAGTAATGAAATTTCTCAGGTTGTATCAGTGTGCGTTGACTCTCTTCTTTTTAGGCTGTTCACCTTCTGAAAATAAGCTTAATAAACCAACTCCAAGTGGCCCACAGTTTTACGATGTGGCAACCGAAATTGGCATAGTTCATAAAATGGTGTCAGGGACGCCTGAAAAAGAGCATATCGTTGAGTGCAATACGGGTGGGGCTGCTTTATTGGACTACGATGAAGATGGTGACATGGACATCTTCTTAGTCAACGGGTCTCGCTTACAGGGGTTTCCAGCGGGAGAAGAGCCGCGCGCCGCTCTTTTTCGCAATGATGGGGATTGGAACTTTGTTAATGTGGCGATGGATGCGGGAATCGCTCATATCGGCTGGGGTATGGGCGTCACGGTTGTTGATTATAACGCCGATGGGTTAAGCGATGTGTATTTATCCAATTACGGGCCCAACGCACTGTATCGCAACAATGGGGATGGAACGTTTAACGACGTAGCCGAAGAGCTGGGCGTAGATTACGCCGGATGGAGCTCTGCGGCTACTTTTGGAGACTATGACGGCGACGGTGACCTCGATTTTTATCTGACAAACTACATTGATTTCGATCCCGAATATGTGCCGGCCGATATGAGTTTCTGCAATTGGCGTGGCATCAATGTTTTTTACGGTCCGCGAGGTATGCCCGGGGAAACGGACATTTTGTTTCGAAACGAAGGGAGACACGGAGGATGGCGTTTTACAGACGCAACCCAAGATTTTGGTCTTGAAGACCACGACTACTACGGTTTCGCCGCGCTGGCTGGGGATTATGACAACGATGGTGACTTAGATATCTACATAGCCAATGACTCGACGCCCAACACCTTGTATCGCAATGAGGGAGGACGGTTTCGGGATGTCGCACTTATAACGGCTTCGGCCTATAGTGAAGACGGGCGCGAACAGGGTGGGATGGGATTGGCTACCGGCGACTACGATAGGGATGGAGATTTGGATTTGTTTGTAACCAACTTTTCTCACGACAATAATACGCTTTATCAGAACAATGGTCGGGGATTCTTTAACGATGCCAGCTTTACCACTTCTCTGGGCAAGGAAAGTATCACCTATCTAGGGTGGGGGACGGGGTTTTTTGATTACGACAACGACGGGGACGACGATTTATTTGTGGCTAATGGGCACGTATACCCGGCTGTTGATCAGCACGATATAGGCACGACCTATGCTCAAGACAATCAAATTTTTGAAAACACAGATGGCGTGTTCGAAAATGTAGGAAGAGTAAGCGGTCCGGGCTTTCAGGTGAAGAAATCAAGTCGAGGCCATGCTTTTGGCGACCTTGATAACGATGGGGATATCGACGTTGTAATCGTGAATATTGACGATACCCCTACAATTCTGCGCAATGATGGAGGAAATGATTTGAACTGGCTCCAGGTCCGGTTGTTGGGAGACGGAGACAATCGCCAAGCTGTCGGCGCACGCGTGCTTGCCTACATGGAGGGTAAGATTCAGCTGCGCGAGGTGCGGTCAGGGACGGGCTATATTTCCCAGGATGACATGCGCCTACACTTTGGTTTAGCGCAAAATGATCGGGTTGATTCGCTGGTGATTCGCTGGCCCGACGGACGACGGGAACGTTTGGAAAATATAGCTGCCAACCAGTTTGTCTCCATCGCCCCAGAGAAGGGGGTCATCGAATCCTCTATTGACGATAGGCCATGAACCGGAAGTTCTGGACCCGTGTGTTTGCCTGCTTTGTTGCGGCCGTAAGTGATGCACAGGGACGGGCACAATTTGTTGATGTAGCGGCTGAATCGGGTATTCACTTCGTGCACGATAGGGGTGCACAAGGAATGCGATATTTGCCTGAGACCTACGGTTCTGGCGTAGCGTTTATCGATGCAAACACGGACGGCCTAATCGATCTGTACTGGGTTAATGGCGGCCGGATCCCTGACTTGACTGATGGACCGCTCGCAGCCAATGCCCTATATAAGAACTCTGGTCAGGGTTTGTTCACGGAAAACGCGGCAGAGTTAGGGGTGGACGATACTGGATACGGTATGGGCGCTCTTGTCGGAGATTACGATGCAGACGGCAGACCGGATATATACGTGACAAACTTCGGTCCCAACGTTCTCTATCGAAATGCTAAAGGTGAGATCTTTGTCGATGCCTCCGAAGGCGTAGACGATGCCGGCTGGGGCACGAGTGCTGCGTTTGCAGACGTCGATTTGGACGGAGACATTGACCTTTTTGTTGGTAATTATGTCTACTATCCCCTGGGCGATGATCTGGTTGAGTGTTGGGTTGGCAACAGCGAGGAAAGGCTCTACTGCGACCCGCGCAAATTCACGGGGCAAATGAATCGCTTATACCTGAATAACGGAGTCGATGCGGGGTGGACTTGGACCGATGCTACGCGCGATTGGGGCTTAGAGAGCACGGACGGAAAAGAGCTCGGCGTCATTCTTGGAGACTACGATAATGACGGAGACCCTGATTTATACCTAGCAAACGATATGGTTCCCAATATGCTTTACCGCAATGACGGTCAGCACTTTGTCGAACGAGGTCTAGCTAGTGGGACTAGTCTCAATGACGAAGGGAGCGTGGAAGCGGGCATGGGCGTCGATATGGGAGACGTTGATGGAGATGGGCTACAGGATTTTTTCGTAACTAATTTTCAATGGGAGAGCAATACGCTCTACCAAAATGCGGGACACGGGTTCTTCATTGATTCAACCGTTCCCAGCGGCGTACACAAGGCAAGTATGGCCTATTTGGGTTTCGGAGCCGGTTTTATTGATTACGACAACGATGGAGACCTCGATATTTTTGTTGCAAACGGGCATGTATACGACAACGTGGAGCAGGTCGACCATGCCAGCTCTTATCCTCAGCGAAACCAACTCCTCACCAATAGGGGGGACGGAACATTTACTGAGGTAATAGATGCGGGGACCGGTTTGGGGCCGATGCATGTAAGTCGAGGGGCTGCTTTCGCCGACTATGATAACGATGGCGATACAGACATTGCGGTGAGTAATTCCGGAGGCCCGGCTGTGCTACTGCGTAATGACGGCGGGAATGAAAATGGGTGGTTGGGCATAGAGTTGGTCGGTTCAGATGAGAATAAAAACGGACTTGGGGCCGAAGTGGAGGTTGTCGTTGGCAAGCGCACTATGGTGCGTCTGATGCGTTCTGGAGGTAGTTATCTATCCTCCCACGATATGCGGCTTTTATTTGGCCTTAAGGATGCGCAAGTAGTCGACAGCATAACGGTGCGATGGAATTCTGGCCAGAGTCAAACCCTAAAACTGATTGCGGCAAATCAATACGTTAAAATTGAGGAGAGAGACCTACCGTGACATATGGAATAATTCTATGCGTAGTACTACTTGTCGCGTGCGGTGCCTCAAACGAATCTCAGGTAAAAGAGCCCGCTATTTCACTGGGCAGTGGAGATCTGCAGCAGTTAAAACAGCCCAAAGCAGTAGAAGAGGCGATGCGGGATCCTCGACTTCGAGCGCGCGCCCTTTTGGCTCAGAGCAAATATAAGGAGGCTCTGCGGGCCTTTGAACTAGCCCGTCAGCAAAATCCGCAGTCCGGTGAAATCTTAGTGGGCTTGGGCCGGACGTATTTGGCCCTTGGGGACGTTGAAAAAGCAGGTCAGTTTTATGAAATGGCCGTAGCGTTGGAGCCGAACAATCCATCTCTGCAGGTGGGGCTCGGCATTTTCCATTTAAAATTTAACCGCTATAGCGAAGCTGAAACGGCTTTCCGCAAAGCCCTCGATATGGACAGCAGTTACGTGGCCGCCCGGAGAAATTTAGCCGCCGTGTACAGCAAAGGGGGACGACTGGCTGATGCGGCGCGTGAATACGAACGTGCGCTGTCTCTGCAGTCGGCTGATACAAATACGCGTTTTAATTTAGGATTGGTGTACGTCCGCCTAGGCCAGTACGATCGGGCAAAGGCGCTTCTCAATGAGGTGATCAAAGAAAATCCACAGCATACTCGGGCACTATACGCTCTGGGAGAAGCGCTGTTAAACGAAGGTGACGACGGCGAGGCTCGCAGCTATTTTGAACGAACGCTCGCCCTAGACACGACCTATGCTCAGGCCCACGTGCAAATCGCGCGGATGGATTTGCGTTCGAACGAGCTTGCTGTTGCGGCAGATCGATTGAGACGGACCATACTCATCGAGCCGGGCATAGCGGAATCGTTTCGCCTGCTTGGCCAAATTTACCTGCGTCAGGGCCGAGAAAGCGCGGGTGAAAAGGCGCTCGAAGCCTATGAGAAGGTCAAGAGTTTTGAAAAAGAAATAGATTATTTTCAAGAGCGACTTCGAAGCGATCCAGATGATGGTGAGGCCCATTATAACCTAGGTTACATTTACGGTCGTTTGGGGTTTACAGGCGTGGCTCTGCCTCACTACGTCCGAGCTGTTACGATAAACCCTGGTCATATTCAAGCGCTGAATAACATGGGCAATATCTACTTTCGGACGGGCCATTTAGATCAGGCTGCCGCTGCTTACGAACAGATTGTGAGTGCAGATAAAGAGCATGTTCCCGCCATGACGCTGTTGGCGCAGGTTTACCTGAGTCAGCAGCGGCCGCAGGAAGCCATTTCCACGTTGAAGAGGGCGCTCTCTCTCGACGAGACGTGGGCTGCCGCTCACCAGGGACTTGCTCAGGCTTATAAGCAAGTGGGAGAAGTCGCTCTTAGCGAAGATCACCGAGAAAGAGCGCTTCAGTTAAAGGGGGGAAATAAATGAAATACGGTTTAGAGAAACGGGCTAGCGCGGCGAGTTTACTGAGCCTGTTGGTCGCCGTACTGCTTTCTAATGGTTGTGGGCAAAAAGAGGAACAGACGACTATAAGCAAAGAACTCGCCGGAACAAAGGCCGTACCCAGCGGCGTTCTTGCTGTCGTCGGCGATAGAACAATTGACATGAGACAGCTGCGAGAATACGAAGCGGAAATTCAGCCCGTTCATAAGTCTACGGCTCAGGGAATCGATCGACACAGAGATCATTTACTCAGTTTGATAGATGAAAAGCTCATCATACGCGAGGCGGAGCGGGGCGGATTTGGAGAGGATCCTCAGTTCAAGGAATCCATGCGGTTTATTGAGCACAAATCGATGGTTGAGACCTATCTGCATCAGACCGTAGGCCAGAACATACGCATAACAGAAGAGGAGTTGAGAGAGAGCTTTGAATCTCATCCTGCACGCTTCGCGGTACGGGGTGCTCACATACTAGTAGAGACCCGCGAACGCGCCGATTCTCTCTTTACGCTGATCACCTCGGGTAAGGAAACTTTCGAGGATATGGCCAAGGCCTATTCACTCGATGATAGTACGGCTGCTAATGGTGGTATGTTCAATTCTTACTACGCATATGATCGCGTTTCGGATCAGGTTTATCAGGAGGTTTTCTCAAAGGAGGTTGGGAATGTTAGCGAACCGTTCCGCACCGCTTTGGGGTGGGAATTGGCTAAGGTTATCGATAAAAAAGAGGTGCCATACGAGAAGTACCGCACGGTCATACAGCGTGCGACGATGATGGCAAAGTTTAACCGGCTAAAGGGGGAGCACATTGACAGTTTGCAGCATCGGCTAAACTTGGAGATGAACGCAGATAACCTACGCGCGTTTCTTTCTGCCTGGAATAAGTCGCCGGGCAGCCCCGATTTATCTCCCGCTCTCTTTGCCGCGCCCATGTATACTTTTGAGGGGGGAGAGATTTCGCTGGAGCAGGTTATGTATGTGCTGACTAATACCGGAATTGGATCATCTACCGTGGATAGTGCTCAGGTCGACGAGCGCATCCGAACCAAAGCCGCCCCCGACTTATTGCTTGCTGAGGTTGCTCGCAGAGCTGGCTTTGCCGAAAACCCAAGTGTTTTGCGACAGTTGACCGATGGGCGAGAGCGCAAGCTGTTAGAGGAGTGGTGGAAAGACGAGATGGAGAAAGCCGTTGAGGTGGATGAATCCGAAGCGCGGGCTCATTACGAAAAGCATCCCGAGCGGTATAAGATTCCAGAAGAAATTATTTTTCAAGAAATTATGGTTGCAGATAAGGCGACGGCCGAAGATTTGATGAAACAAATCCGCGCAGGGGCTGATATGGCCGATTTAGCGACTCGGCATAGCATTCGACGCTATGCGGATGAAAATGGCGGACTATATGCGATGCGCGCTTTTGAGCGCATGGTGTATCAAGAGCTGATGGACGCTGCCGTTGAGGCGCCGACCGATGAGTTAATGGGCCCGATCCAGCTCAAGGAACCCATGCCCTCTTCTCTGCGAGAGCCTCGTAAATTAAAAGTCGCTTACTCTGTTTTTAAGGTGCTAGAGCGACTGCCAGAAAGAGTTCAGACCTTCGAGGCGAGCCGAGAGAAAGCGATGTTTTATGCGCGTCAGGCGAAACAACAAGAAAGGGTAGAGCGTCTAACGGCAAACTTGCGGAATAAGTATGTTGCAGAATGGGGGATTAACGATGAAGAGTTGACGCGGTATACAGAGTCCGTAACGGGTGGATGAAGAGCGCTTTTCATTGCAATTGGGTCTATTTAGCGTTAGTTTTCGTTTGTTAAACTTGTCATTTTTATTGGGTAAAGATCTTTATTTATACTGCAAAAATCTACCTATTGTAGCAGCGACAATGCTCGTCTTGAACGAGGAGTGAGTATATGAGGTTAATTACTGTACTGGGTTCAGTTTTAACGGCTCTTCTCTTCTTCACAGCAGATAGCTATGCAGAGGTGGGGCTGTGGAAAATGGGGGGAAGTGGTATGCCTTGGGCCGGAAGCGACTCGGCTGCGGTGATGATCGACTTCGAGGCTGCTCCTACTTCTATACAGCCCAAGCTAGTTACGTCCGACTCAACGGTTTTCATTTTTCTTGATGATTGGTCTCCCAAGAAAAATCCCGATGAACTAGGATTTATAGATGGAGAGAGGCCCCGTGCGTGGAAAGGCTGTTGTGGAACGAGTTCGACCGTTGACAATGCGCTCAACCTAATCGATGGAACGGGGTTAACCTACAATCCCACGACGAGTAATAGCATCGCGAGCGAATACTACACGATTGATTTGGGAGTGCCCGTTCCGCTGTTTCGCTTTGCAATGCGGACTCCGGACGCTGGCTTTTTTCGCTCGGACGGAACCCCACTTGATCAAGATGCTATTCCGGCCTACGAAGTATCTATAGCTCCAGATACGAATAACGACGTGCTCAATACGTCTAATCCAATCGGGGAAATTATAACCGAAGCACGTGAAAATGCTCGGCCCGTAATCTTTGCTGATTTTCCCATGCAGTATGTGCGCTATGTTCGCTACAAGCGACTAGAGTCCATACTTGATGTCTTTGCAAATTCCGAAGGAACAGGGGGAACCGCTAGGAGTGGAACGGTCGGTGAGTTCTCCCTGTATGGCGAAGGTATGCCTAAGCGAGCTAACTACAAAACCACCATATTAAAGACGGACAACGTAGTAAATTTTGGACGTCTCTATTGGCACATAACCCCTATGCGCATGGTGGATGGAGTCGCTGTCGAGGATCCAGAAGCCAATGTGTGGATTGAGGTTGAGGCTCGAACGGGTATTGATCCAGTGCCCGATATTTACTACGAGTACACCGACATGGGAACGCGCGTTGTCGTAACGCAAGAGCGCTACCAAAATGTGCTTAAGAACCAAACGAACAACGTTACAAACTCCGACGGGTTAGGCGGATCCGTTACGCTGTCCGTGCGTCCTAAGCCGGGGATACGAGCAGGGATTGAATCTGATACCGAGAATTGGACGTTTTGGTCGTTTCCGACTACGGAATCCGGTGAACAGCTCAACCTAAATCGCGGCTCTTACATACAGCTAAAGGTCGTCCTACACAGTGAACGTTTTGATGAGTTTGCTCGTCTTGACTCGCTTTGGATCGAAACTTCTCCGATACTGGCGACGCGGGTAGTGGGAGAGATCGCCCGATTAGACAAACCTCAGCCAGTGCGCGGCGTGGCCGAGGTCAACTTGGGAGAAAAGACGGATTTTATTTACGAGATTAAAACTGATTTTAGTCTAGGTGAGCCGGGTTACGACGCTTTGCGCATTGATACGGGTAGCGAGCAGGCCGAATTCAAAAAACTCCTCATTGATGGGATTGTCGTTGAGCCACTCCGGGCCAAACTCGAAGGCTCCGCGCTCGTAATTGAATTAGAAGACCAAGTCAACCGAGTGAATAATTCCAACATACAAGTCGAATTTGCTGCAGAAGTTTTTGATTTTGCCCGGACCTTTACCGGTGAAGTCTACAACGTCGGAAGCACTGATTTACCTCAGCCCGTAGAGGGAGGTGACGCAGGCGAAACGTTGAGCACAAATGGACTGCGCGTCCTAGCCTCCTCGGTCGAAAGCCCGGACCTAGTGCAAAACATGACGTTTTCTTCAGCTGTGGTAACGCCTAATGGAGACGGCATAAATGATGTTTTGAGGATTGATTACACGCTGTATGGGTTGCCGCAAAGCGTTCCGGTCAACATTGAACTATATGCCTTAGATGGGAAGAGAGTGGCTCTTGTGAACCAGGGTGTACAAGGTTCGGGGCCTCAAGAAGTGAAATGGGATGGCCGAGATGAGCGCGGCGCCGTCCTGCCGCCAGGAATGTATTTGCTCGGAGTAGGCATTGCGGCCGAGAACAAGAATGACTTACAGATGCGGCCAATCGGCGTCGCCTACTAGCTGGGAGACTTTAGATAATGCGTAGCTGCAAAAACATACTGCTGTTTTACGTGGCACTACTTGGGAGCCTTGCGCTTGGGAACCCATTGAATTCGGATATGCTGACGTTTGGCGATCCAAATTCGTGGAAAAACACGTGGGAGTTAAAGCCGGGTATCACCGTCTTCGACGAGTCTGGCAATCTGGGCCTGGTTAAGTTCCGCAAGGATATCAATGCGGCTTTGGACGCCCACCTATTTACGCATCCGTCTAAAGAGCGGGGCGACGTAGCGGGTGGTATATGGTCGGCCTTGAGCAACCGGCGAGACGCTCCGCTAGTAATAGATGGGGATACCGCTACGTACTGGAAGCCAGACGGAGACGACTCCGTGAACCAATGGATTGTTCAAATAGATCTAGGGCGTGCCGTGCTGGTTAAGGAAATACGCCTGCATTTTCCCAACGTAGAAGGCGCTCGACCTTTTCGCCAGTTTAGCGTATTTACCGCTACTGGGGCTCACGTGTCGGCCAAAGAGGACGTCTTTCGCTTCAATCCCATTTTCCGAACGACGAAACCCAATGATGAGGCCATGATTAGCTTTGGATTTCGTCCGGCAGAGGAAGATACTGCCAAAGTGCTGGAAGTCCTTACGGACGATCGCAGAGCCCTTGCTGTGGCTATGGGGCGCACAGCTGAGGATGTTCAGAGCCTGGTTGGGGACCAAGAGGTGGTCGCGTTAAATTCCGAATGGCAGATGGTTCAATTTGTGCGTTTTATCGTCGATGAAAAGCAGGTCGACGGGGCACTAGCTGAGATTGAAGTAATTTCAGTTGGAGACAACGTCAGCCTCGGTTCTGAAACGCGCGGTGGATCCTATGTCAATGGCTCTCGCGCGACGGATCCGCTGTACTGGCTGGATGGCAATTTAAACACGTATGGGGTAGTTGAAGTCCACCAGCAGTTTACCGAATCACGCGGCACGGCCTACGAGGGGGGGTTGTGGTGGCAGGTCGATCTGGGAGTGACCTACTGGGTCGACGATGCGTTCATGTACTGGCAGAAGGCTGGTGAACGACTTGCCACTTTTCAGTTGGGTACCAACAATGCGGGTACGGGGTACACTTTCTTTTCATCTGACGGCACTAGGACGCTCTCAGGTGATATGGATTTTTCGGAATGGATATTTGAGCCTGAGTGGACCAACATACGCGAGCAGTATAAGCGGCATTATCGCTATCTTTTTAATGCCCGCAAGGTCCGCCATATTTTTTGGTTGGCCTTAAAAGATCTGGGATGGCGTGCTCACCCGATGGAGTTTCATATGTATTCTCCGGGCTATCCAGCTGAGGTCGTGCTGCGATCTGACTTTATAAATCTCGGCGAATTGGCAGGCGATGGGCAGCCTAAAGTAATCAAAGCAGTACACTGGGATGCAAACATGCCTCCTGGCGCGCGGATTGAACTGCGCACCCGCTCTGGAAATGAGCAGGGAGAAGAGTATACCTTCCGAAACAAAATTGGTGAGGTGGTGACACAAGAGAAGTGGAATAGCTCGCCCAAAGTGCTGCGTGGACCGGTTGATACGGCAGTTGTCGTGGGGGAAGACTGGAGCCAATGGAGCAATGAATACAAGTATTCTGGCGAACCATTCCAATCTGACAGCCCGCGGAGATTTGTTCAGCTTGAGCTGATCATGGCTACCGACGACTATGAGGTCGCCCCATTAGTACGCTCTGTCTCTCTTGAATACGTGGATGCGCTGGTCAACGGAGCCATGGGAAGCATTCAGCCGCGTAGCGCTAAGCCAAACGAAGATACGCGCTTTACCTATACTCTGTGGCCCGATATGCGCGATGGAAATAGCGGCTTTGACCAACTGCGATTTACCGTGCCCAATCTAGCCAATGTTGGTGATCTGGCGATCTCAATCGGAGGTATTCCGGTTGAGCCTCTAGCGGTCGAAATTGAGGCAGATTCGCTTCACGTCACACTTCCCGAAGCCGTTTTGGGCGATTCCATCTCCGTTGACTTTACGACTAAGTTAGTGCAAAACGCTTCAGTGATCGATTTAGACTTGGGCTCCAGCGCTTTTCCTGGACTTTGGCAAGATGTAGAGCCCGCCGGTCGGCGCTCAAACGTAGTGCTCCTACCAGATCTGATGAACAGCGAGCAATTGATTGATGATTTACACTTTTCCAATCGGATTTTTACGCCCAACGGAGACGGCATTAACGACGAGTTGACTCTGAGTTTTATCCTGTTGAAGGCGGATGCAGTGGAGCCTTATATCCAGGTCCTCGATATGGCTGGTCGAGTAGTTGCCCGCCTTAGCGGAGAATCGACCGGACCATCGAGGAGTTTTGTTTGGGATGGACGCGACGCTGCAAACCAGCCCGTTGTGCCTGGCGTTTACCTGTATCATATTGACGCCAATACCGACGCCGGTGAAGCCACGCAGATTTACACCGTTTCAGTCGCTTATTAGTTCGGGCAAGATGGGGGTAGGTAGCTACTGTATCATGCGTAGTATCTCCTCTTTCTTGAGGGCTCAACAGTAGGTGTTGGGATAACTTATTTTGCAGGTGATGCCATTTGTAAGGTTGCTTCTTATAATTTAAATTGTGAAGCAGTTTGTGAATGTTCCGAAGTGAGGAGACTGCTGTGTCATCGTTAACCAATTTATTCATATACTCCACTATATCGTCTTTCTCCAGCATCTTTAAATACAGCCTATTTGTGGTCGGCTTTCTATGGTCTTCGGTGGCCCATGGGGAGACGTATGCGCTAGATTCCCCAAGTAAATGGCAGTTGTGGGATATGCCTACAGGTACTGTGCGCGTATTGGATAGCGGCAGACTCGAACTGGTTAAGTTTAACAAGTCGATTAATGCCGTCAGCAATGCGAGCAGTTT
Organism: uncultured bacterium; assembly: GCA_964011675.1. Lineage (GTDB taxonomy): Bacteria > Latescibacterota > UBA2968 > UBA8231 > UBA8231. Next base: position 19,945 of record CAXGPR010000011.1, on the reverse strand, counting down.
TGTACATCCCACACAAAAGAGGGGAGACGTTACAGGCGGCATATGGCGGGCGGGGAGTAACGCAGCGGATGCCGAACTAATCATCGATGGAAACATCGAAACATATTGGCAGCCCTCGGAGCGTGATCAACTCGTCGATTGGTCAATTGATATAGATTTGGGACGTCCGGTGTTAGCGCGCGAGATTAATTTAACATTTCCGACAGCAGACGGTTCGGTTCGGCCTTTAGTACAGTTTAGCGTCTATATTTCTACGGGCAGCCGTATACAGTCGCAAGAGGACGTCTTTAGATATAGAAAGATTTTTGAAACAACTAAGCCGAATACAGCTACATCGATACGCATTCCCATGGTCGGCGATGTCTTAGATACGACTCGGATTATTGATTCTGGGTTGGGCGTAGATTTTGCGGCAGAACAAAAGTATCGCGTGGTCCGTTTCGTCAGAATTGTCGTTGACGAGGAAACCGATGGATCGGCTTTAAGCGAAGTCGAAGTAGTCGCCGCCGGCGATAATATTAGCCTCGGTGTATTGGAACGAGGCGGAGCGTTTGACTTTGGGCTACTGGCGCGCGATCCGCAAAACATGTTTGATGGCAATATGGATACGTTTGCTGTGATCGTCACAGCGGGTAATACTAAAGGTGGGTGGCGTGAGGGGGGTATGTGGTGGCAGGTCGATCTGGGCGCACAGTTCTGGATTGATGAAATTTTTATGTATTTCCAAGACCGCGGAGAAGCGCTTTCTAGTTTTTTGTTTGAGGGACTTCATCAGGGCAGAGGGTTTAATATTCTTACTTCTGACGGTCGTAGAACGACGGGTGGGGAACTCGACTACGAACAACTGCTGCGTGAAGAGATAGCTATTGACTCTCCGCTGGCCCGTGACAGACAGGTGCGCCACATTCGCTATTTATTTGCACCGCGCAGGGTGCGCTACTTGTTTTGGCATGGCCACGAAGACAATGGGTGGTTTTCCAAGCCGATGGAATTCATGCTGTTTTCGCCGGGCTACCCAGCGGAGGTCGTGCTGAGGTCTGACTTTATCGATTTGGGTGCGCTTAGCGGAGACGGAAGGCCGAAGGCCATTCGCTCACTGAATTGGGAAGCTGAGTTACCGGCACAGACGAAGCTTAGACTACGTTCGCGTTCGGGCAACAATCTTGGTGAAATATACACATTCTATGACCGTACTGGCGCGGAAACGACCGAGACGAAGTGGACGAGTTCGCCCAAGGTGCTACGAGGTAAAGTCGACACTACGATCGTGACGGGATCCGACTGGGGTGAGTGGAGTAACTTTTATCAGATTTCCGGCGAGACTTTCCAGTCAGAGACCCCTCGGCGTTACATACAGCTTGAATTGATCATGTCGACGGAGGATCCCAGCGTCGCACCGGTCCTTGACCGGCTGGCCTTAGAGTTCGAAGATGCGCTTGTGCAGCGAGCGGTGGGGCGCATTTTGCCTCGAGAGGCCAGTGTAAATGAGGAAACGCGGTTTTCATACACGTTATGGCCTACGTCAGATAACCAGGATTCGGGCTTTAATCGCCTACGTTTGAGCATGCCAGGTCCCGTTCGAAACGATGATCTCAAAGTCAAAGTAGACGGTGTAGAGCTGGTGCTTACTGAAGTCTTGAACACAGATTCGCTGCTGACGATTTCCCTACCAGAGCGCGTATTTAGTGATTCTCTTGTAGTTGAATTCATTACTCGTGTGGTCGATAATGCCACCCTGTTCTCGGTCGATGTAGGGGATAGCGAGCGGCTCGGCTTGTGGCAAGCAGTAGAAGAAGTAGAACGCCAGGCCAATATTGTGTACTTGCCCGACGTCGTTTCAAGTGATGTGTTAATAGGCGATCTTTCGGTTGCTCCTCGCGCCTTTACGCCGAATGGCGATGGGGTAAACGACGAGATCGATATACGCTTTACGGTCTATAAGGTAGATCAACCGGTTCCCGAAGTGACTATTTGTGATATGTCAGGACGTGTTGTCGCAACGTTGAGCGAAACGGTTGCAACAAGCGCCAAGCACTACCGTTGGGATGGCACAATGGATAATGGACAAATGGCAACTCCGGGCATGTATTTGTGTAAAATTAATATTGGCGCGGCGTCCGGAAATGATTCGGTGGTGCGTTCTCTCGCCTTAGCCTATTAGAGGAGCCCTCCGTTTATGATGGGAGCATTTGCCGTCCATCTAGATCAAAAATGGATTATTTCCCCCCGGGCCGACATACTATTCTTCGTCGGCACCCCGCTGCTTTGCCTTGTTCCAATGATGGCCCTCAAGTCAGTTTTTGATTCCCAGACCATCCTCTTTTTTATCATGTCCTTTTTTGCTATGGGACACCACCTACCTGGTTTTATGCGGGCCTATGGCGACCCCGAACTCTTTACGACATTTAAAGAAAAATTTCTCATTGCGCCCGTAGTTGTTCTGATTGTTGTCGCCTTGGCGCAGTTTAATACGCTGCATGGCCTGTTTCTCATGGTGCTGTTGTGGGAAATATGGCACCTTTTTATGCAGCATTACGGAATAATGCGAATCTATGACGGTAAGAACAAAATATTTGCCAAATGGAATGCGCGCTGGGATTGGTTGCTCACCCTAGCGGCTTTTGTTACGGTCGTCGTCTACAGTCCTGAATATTTCTACCGGATTCTCGATCAAAATCAAAATGTAGGACTGCCTTTTCTAAGCGTCGAACAAATGCTGATGGTCAAATCCGCTTTGTTCTACGGGACGCTAGCTATAGGTGCCGGATATGTCGGCAACCTCTTTTGGCGGTTAGCGACGGGACAAAAAGTGAGTTTCCCCAAGGTTGCGGTAATGGGAACGACCCTTTTTCTAATTTACTTTGGTTGGATTTATATTCAGGACCTGACGATTGGATACGCGGCTTTTGCCGCCTTTCACGATATCCAATACTTTGCCATTGTATGGGTGTATAACAATAACCTCGTGCAGCGCCAAGAAAAAACATCGCGATTGTTAAAGACATTCTTTACCAGTCGGTCGATTCCGATCCTCGTTGGCTATGTGGCCATAAGCTTTATCTATGGAACCGTAAACTACAGCTTAAACTGGTTTGATCGGGCTCAGTGGATCAAAGCGATCGAAATATTGGTCATAACCTCTACGTTGTTGCACTATTATTTTGATGGGTTTATCTGGAAAATGCGGGATAAGCGTAACCAGGCTAACTTGGACATTAAAGGAGAATCCGGCTGGCATAAGATCGGTGCGCGCAGGGTGGTTCATGGTGTAGTAGGACGCTTTGGGGGATACTTTCGCGAAACTGGGCGTCAACTGCTCTATTTTGCGCTTCCTGTCCTAATGTTATCAGGCTTTCAATTCTACTGGCATGCAAATGAAGTAGAGGCTCGCGACGCCCTGGCTGAGCTTTTTCCCGATTTACCGGGAGCTCACAATGATCGCGGCGTTATGTACTCGCGCATAGGAGATTGGCAAAAGGCGAGTGCAGCATACCGCAAGGCTATCGAGTTGGACCCTGAAGGACATGAAGCGCTGAAAAATATGGGAGTTGTATACGCGCGCCACGGTCAGTTAGAAGAGGCACATGAATACTACGAGCGCGCGCTGGGCGTCAAACCCAAGTTTGTTGAGGCGCTTAATGCCCAAGGGCTCATTCTCATGCAGCGTGGCGATTTTGAAGAGGCACAAGGGCGTTTTCTGCAAGCGGTCGGCGAATTTGACTACGCTCCAGCCTATAACAATTTGGGCACGGTCTACCTACGTCAGGACGTTGTTTCAGAAGCCATACATGCCTATGGTCAAGCGGTAGCTTTAGATGGCGGCGATGCGGCCCACCATTACAACCTCGGGCTGGCATTGCAAAAAGATGGACAGAATCGAGAAGCTATAGAGGCCTTTCAACAGGCGATTGCTATTGAGCCCTCACACGCCAAAGCGCATTTGAGCAAAGCGCTTTCCTTTCAGCGGATTGGAAATTTATCTCAGGCGCGCAAGGTTCTTGAAAAGCTACTGCGCGTAGATCCCAAAAACTCTGTTGCCAGTAGGTTACTTCAGCGTATGTAAACGGTTTTATTAATTAAAAAGGGGCGATCCAATTTTCGGATCGCCCCTTTTTCTATTTGAGTAGAGTTAGTTGGCGAGATTCGCGATGCGATGGTGTCTGCAATCGATAAATATAGACGCCACTTGCAGCACGTGTGCCCGTATCTGTTTTACCGTCCCACTGTAGGCGGTAGAATCCAGCGCGTTGGTGTGCGTCTACAAGCGTACGGATTTTCTGACCTAGGGCGTCGAAAATAGCGATTTCGACGTGGTCCGCTTGCTTTAAATTGTAGTCAATGGTCGTGTTCGGATTGAATGGATTGGGGTAGTTCTGTGAGAGAGCCGATCGGTCGGGAAGGCCGGCTCCCTCGATTTCCACCACGGCCGTCCTAGTTTCAGCAGGCAGCACTACTTCCCACAGTCCGCGCGTGTCGCCCCATTCGATTACGTAGATTCGGTTGCCAACAATTTCGGCATCAATAGGACTGTCAAATCCGCCTACGATTCGCGTAACACGTGCTTGGTAATTGTCACCTTCCGCTGTTTTTTCGAGATCGATATGGAGTAGATCTTGATCCGGATCCTCGAAACTGTTAATGAGGCTGGCAATACTTCCGCCGATGCGTAATACGAAGCCAGACCCTTTGTATGGCGGGGCCATCGCTTGGTCGTTGTCAAACACCAAACCTAGAGGAGAACTGTGGGCAGTCAGTGTAAATACTGGCTCATTGGTGTCGCTGCCATCCAGTATTTGCCCGTCGAGGGTCCGATAGCTGTTAGCGTCGGGGCCTAGGTTAATGATTGGATCGGCAAACTGTACGCCGGATGGGGGGAGAGGATAGGTTGGATCGTTGTAGAACAGGTCGTTCTGTCGGGCCCAAGAGTTGTTTTGCAGCAGACGGTCTTTGGTCGGGTCGTAGTCTGGGAACTGCTGCGGGTTATCGTGGCTGCCCATACGCCAAGGAAAACCGTAGTGCAGTCCGGGGCGAACCCAATTAATCTCGTCCGACATATCCCAGTCTGGGCCGTTATCGACCGAAAAAAGCTCTCCATTGGGTCCTATACTTAGGTCAAATGCATTTCGGTGCCCGTCGGAAAAAAGAAATCCCGAGGCGGCTAAGGCCTGACCGTCTGTAGGTATGACAATATCCTTTCCCTCAGTAGGGATGCGAAGAATGGCTGAGGTGATCGGAGCTTCCCTGAGACCGGAATACAGTCCATTCATTTCCGCCAGCTCTCCGTGCTCGGTGCGCGAGCCGCTGTTAATAAAGAGGTTGCGCCCAGCTGGATCGATGGCCAAGCCGGGGTGGAAATGATTAAAAGCGCCCACGTCGCCTTTGGGAATGGGTTCGCTCCGCGCTAGCTCTTGCCAAGTATGCTGGCCGCTGGCAGGATCAAAAAGACCTTTGGCGATGACGATACTGTTGGCGTTTCGCTGGCCTTGGTTTCCGCCCACATACATAGATCCGTCTGGGCCAATAGCCAAGCCCTGCGTATCGTTTAGCCCGTGGTCTGCGCTGGAATAAATGCGTTCTATCTGTGGGGCGTTGGCCCGGGCTACATCAAGGCTGACGTAGAAAGCTCCGTTGGCGTCGATAAAAAGCGCGCTAACATAGGGTAGGTTAAAATCGCTGGCACTGGCAACGACGGTGCGCGGCAGAATGAGAATGGACGCATCGTCTGTGTTGAGGACATAGAGCTTGCCGTCTACCGGGTTTTTCGAACTGCGTGCGCCGTTGGCCACGGCCGTGCGAAGCGCTTCGATCGGAACCTCGGCGGGAATCTCACCATCTAAGTCGAATTCGCTCCACGTGAATATACCTTCCGCATTGCGAACGCCGCGGGCAACGCGCTGGGTTAGTTGTTGGTCTGGAGAGGGCATACGGATGCGAGAGATATCTCCCTGGGCAGTTAAGGTGTAGAGGGTGCCGTCGCGTGGATCCTTGACAATACGCATGGTGCGTTCAGGCACGGTGAGGATCTTCTGGACCTGTATTTCGTCCTTAAGAATCCGCGGCTGGGCAGGGGATATACTAGGCATATAAAGACTTGCGGCCAGTGCGCACATATAAGTGGTCTTTTTATATCGCATAATGATTCCTTGGGAGATGAGTGTGAGGTAATATTGGAAGTACTCATTTAAGTAAAACAAGCCGTTTGGTTTCCGATTCCCTATCGGTTTGTAGGCGATAAAAATACGCTCCGCTACCCGCTATATCGCCGTTTTTCACCGTGCCTGACCATTGTAACGTATGGTGACCGGCTCCAAGAGTCCCATCTACGAGCGTGTATACTTTCTGGCCGGTAATATCAAATATGCTGAGGTTGACCCGTGCGGTATAGGCTAGCGAAAAGTCGATACGTGTGGCGGCGTTAAATGGGTTGGGGTAATTCTGTCCTAGCGTGAAGTTGACCGGCAAGTCTCTATTGTGGTTTATGCTCGTGGTGGGTGACATACTGTCAATCCAGCGCCGTAACACATCCGTGCCGTTTAGATCTAACGCACTTGTGCCTATCGGCGGCATGCGGAACGAACTGAAGTTTTGGGTGCGTAGGAAGAGGGTGGAGCCGGCAGCACTTCCTGGCTGTATTATACGCGCTTTTTCGGGTTCGGCGTCGAGGCGGCCAAGCGAGGGCGAAATGCCAACGGTCCGAGATGATTCGGTGGGGGTATCATATCGCACATCAAAATCGGCGCGTGCAACGCCGTCGGGTCTGTGGCAGTGAGCGCAGTTCGCGGCCAAGTAGGATCGTGCGCGTAGTTCGAGGGGTTCGCTTTCGTCTAGGGGATTGGGCCAGCGGGCCCATTGGTCTGCGGTTAGTTTGATATCGCGTGTAAAAAAGCCAATGTGGTTCAGCGTTCGGAGCTGGTTGTCTATGACCGTTCCATAGGTGAAGTCTCCGTTGAGTTGCCCCGTTCGGGCTCCTAGTGCCCGGCCAGCTGCCTCTCGATGGCAAAAGGTGCAGTCTTTGGGCCCCGGGTAAAAATAGCGCTGTTCTGTATAGCCTTCAGGGGCTGATGGGTCGACGATGAAGAATGTTTTGTTCTGACTCTCATCGAGCAGATAGGCTTCTGTGCCGTCTTCGTTCCACTCATAGCTGAATCCCCTCCATGCCTCTTGGGCATCGTCTTTTACCATGAAGCGAGTCTCTATGGGTTGGCGACTGGTAGAGTCGCCACGCACAAACTCTAACGAGAAGGTCTTAACTAGTACCGTATTAGGTGGAAAAATCCAAGGATCTTTAGGGGAGAATTCAACTTTAGATTGGTAGGGCAGTGCAAAATAACGGGTTTTGAAGGCGCCATCAGACCAGAAGGGAGAATTGACGGTGTAAGGAATGATCCCTGGGGCGACTGTTTGATGGGTTATATCTGTGAAGAGACCGGTTTCCGAAAGGCGCCGGGCCGGCTGTCCCTCTGATAGGTCGATTAAAAGAGAAGTGTTGGGAACCCGCTGTTTGATTCCGTAAGGCTGGCTTTGAGCCTCGGACTGTTGCGTGATAATCTGAGTTGGAAGGCAGAGAGAAATGACTAGGAGCAGCTGATAATTGCAGTCTCGATTCATACAATTAATACTACTCATTAAATTTATCAGACGCAGCGACCGAAGAGTGTGTGTGGGGTGTGATGCTCTACTTCAATGTTGACTAGCGTGTTGGCAGGAACTGCTTCAGAAAAAATGAGGGTCTTGTTTTGCGGTGTGCGTCCGTAGTAGCGTATCGTACCATCGCGAGCGGGACGGCGCGACGGGCCTTCTACAAGGACGGGCAGTTGATGGCCAACATAAGTGCCGTTGATTTCTCCGGAGATCTGTTTCTGCAGGTCAATTATGCGCTGAAGGCGTTCGCCTTTTACTGATTCTGGTACGTCATCAGGCATTCTTTTGTGAGCATAAGTGCCTTCTCTAGCAGAATATTTGAACATAAATGCTGAGTCAAAACGAATTTCCTGCATCATGTCAAAGGTCTGCTGGAAATCTTCTTCACTTTCACCACAAAAACCAGTAATGACGTCTGTGCTGAGTGCTAAATTGGGGATAGATGATCGTAGTTTAGAAACTAATGTGCGAAATTCACTAATGGTGTATCCTCGTTTCATCGCTTTAAGTTGTGCGTCTGATCCACTCTGTACTGGCAAGTGCATGTAAGGACAAACTTGCTTTATTTCGGCCATTGCTTCTATGACACGATCACTGAAATCGATCGGGTATGGCGAGGTGAAACGTAAGCGTTCGATCCCTTCCACGGCAGCAACTCGGCGAAGTAGATTGGCAAAATCACATCCATCACCACGGTAAGAGTTGACGGTTTGGCCAAGCAGAGTCACTTCCCGAAAACCTTCTTGGGCAACTCCTTCAACCTGACGTACGATCTCATCAGCATCAATACTTCGCTCGCGTCCTCTTACGAAGGGAACAATACAAAAAGTACAAAATTTGTCACAACCACGGATAATGGTGACCCAAGCGTTAGTCCCTTCGCGTCTTACTGGAGATATACCGACGTAATTTTCCGATCGATCTAATTCTACGTCTAAAAGCGCTTCGTCGCTGCTCTGCGCTAACATGTCGGGAAGTCGTCTATAGGAATCCGGTCCCATGACTATATCAACGAAAGGTGCACGTTTTGAGAGTGTGTCGCTCAAATGTTGAGCCATACAGCCCAGAATGCCTAAAGTCAAATGAGGACGTTGGTTACGAAGGCTGTTTAGTTGGGAAATGCGTCCTATTACGCGTTCCTCAGCGTGCTCACGTACTGCGCACGTATTAAGAAGAATTACGTCTGCACCCTCGGCTTTTTCGGTTATGTTAAAACCGGCTTCGTTAAGAATACTGGCAACTAACTCGCTATCGGCGACGTTCATCTGACAGCCGTAGGTTTCTACGTAAACACTGCGGTTATAGTCATTGCTGCCTGATCGCGCATACGCAGCGTGGGGAACCATATCGTTAATTATGGTTAGTTCGCTGCTCATTCTCTTTCTCCGAAAACTAGGTCTTCTCTAGCTTGCTTTATTTGGACTTTGACTATTTCGTTGGCTTTGGCTGGTCCGTCAAACAGCACTCGGACGTAATTGTCGCTGAGTCCCACACTTAACCCAGTTTGGTTGTCTGTACGGTCTTCGACTATGGGCGAGAGGTTTTGACCGACGAAACGTTGATGAAATTCTAAGCGTTTCTTTTTGCCCAATTCAATAAGGTCTTGTCCGCGTTTTTTCTTAGCGGTACTGTCGCAAGTGTTGGTCAATTTTTGTGCCATTTTTTGCGCTGGGGTTCCCTCACGCTGTGAAAATGGAAAAACGTGTAGATATGTCATGGGTAATTCTGCGAGTAAACTGTATGTTTCCTGAAAACAGACTTCGTCTTCGCCTGGAAAACCTACCATTACGTCTGCACCAATTGCGCTATCCGGTAATGCCTCTGCGATTTGTAGAATACGGTTTCTGTAATATGCCGAGTCATAATGGCGACACATTAACTTGAGGACAGTATCGGAACCACTCTGTAGCGGAACGTGAAAGTGGCGACAGAATTTGTCTGACTGAGCTGCATATCTGATTAAAGAATCACTTACGTAGGCAGGTTCGATCGAGTTAAGTCGAATGCGGTCTAGTCCTTCGATTTTTTCGAGTTCTTCAAGTAGTTTAACTAGCCCATCAGGATCATTCACGTCATAGCCGTAACTGCCGGTGTGAATGCCAGTAAGAGCGAGCTCACGGTATCCTGCTTTAACCATGTCGCGGGCTTGTTGAATAACTTGTTCTGTGGGGCGGCTTACACTCTGTCCTCTTACGCTGGGAATGATACAGTAAGTGCAATGCTCGTCGCAGCCGTCTTGTACCTGGAGCATACCCCTGGTACGCCCTTTTTGCACCAAGCCATCTATGGAGAGAAAGTTTTCGTTACGGAATGAAGCGTTCGGCACAAAACTTAATCCCGTATCACCAGACCAATAGGTTTGCAAACGGTTTATTAAGTCGGCTTTCTCACCGTTACCAACGATTAGGTCAGCTCCGGCATCGCTCAATTCTTCCGGACGTCGTTGCGCATAACAACCTGTTGCTACAACTGTCGCTTCGGGATTTGACCTGCGAGCGCGACGCACCGCTTTTCGCGAGTCGGAGTCTCCCGAACCAGTTACCGTACAGGTATTTACCACATATACATCAGCTGACTCATCAAATGAGACAATTTCATATCCTTGTCTATTAAATCCCCTTTTTAAGGCTTCTACTTCATAAGAGTTGAGCTTACAGCCGACGTTTTGTAGGGCTACGCGTAGAGGTTGAGAAGGTGCTGACAAGAGATAAAAGATTCCTATTTATGTTTTTATTTTTCAATATTAAAAGTTAATCATCACGTGCATATTGAGCAATACTCGGCGCGTAACGATCCTCGGTAGATAGAATATTTTCGACGGTCTGAATATCTTTGGGATGCGTTAGATGTAATCGGGGATATAGCATTGGAATGCCTGCTATGGAGGCACCGTCGTCAATACGTTTTTGCACAGCCGCTGTGAATTCTAACTCGCCGCGTTCTGACAGAGCAATAGACTTGAGAGCTGAAAAGATCGGTTGCGTATAAACGGCCAAGCCAGCCTGGTTCCAGGGGGCTGTAGCCTGGGATGATTTTTCGACTAGGGAAACGACGCGTCCATTGATCACTTCTACAGCTGCTCCGTGTTGGGGGGTTTCAACCGGTTCCAAAAGCATGGCGCCTTCGTGTGCTCCTTCGGCAAAGAGATGAAATAGCCGTTTGTGTTCGGCTCCCGCAGCAAGAATATCACCCCACCCGAGAAAGAATGGATGCCCGTCGACAAAGGGTTCTGCGAGCAGAGCGGCTGCCCCTGTTCCTGGGACTGCTGTCTGTTCCACATAGGTGATGTCGAGTCCCCACTTATGGCCGTTGCCAAAATGAGATTGAATCATATCGCCGCGATAGCCCACCACGATAAGAAGGTGAAGCACACCGGCTTGCTTAAGGTGGTGGAGTGCGTATTCAAGTATAGGACGTTTATTTAGTGCTAAGAGGGGTTTGGGCACGTGGTCGGTGTGGGGCGCTAGGCGTTTACCTCGGCCGGCCGCAAGTAGGACCGCATGGACGGGGCGTTTGTTCACGTTAGGCTGGTTCCAATTGGGCAAAGGCTACGGCGACTTTTTTTACGTGTGGTCCAAATCGAATTGAGAGCTTCATGTTTTCTCCCTGGCCGTCTCGGGCAACGATTTGTCCCTTACCCCAAGATGCATGTCGAACCCATTGGCCCACCGCTAAAAAGTCGTCTTGGTCAACTAAATCGGAAAATAGGTCTCCGGTAGGGTGCTGGGGCGTGTCCCAATCGTAGTGAACTCCTTTTGGATTCTTCTTCTCCACTATCTTTTTGCGCCTTGGGGAGCCCGGTTGCTGACTTCCGCGTTGGGAGGTTTTATTAAAACGAGACTGTCCCGGCTGTCTCGTCCGCGGATTAAAATCAACAACCTCACGCTTGACTGTAAACAGCTCGTCTGGAATTTCCTGTAAGAAGCGTGATGGTTCACAGTCTATCATATTGCCGTAGGCATAGCGTCGATTGGTATAGGTTAAGTAAAGCCGTTCGCGGGCCCGGGTTATACCGACATAGCAGAGGCGTCGCTCTTCTTCTATGGCCTGGGGGTTGAGGCGACTCTCTTCAACTGTTCGGGCCGTCGGGAATAGGTTTTCCTCCATTCCGCACATAAAGACGATTGGATACTCTAATCCCTTGGCGCTGTGAAGAGTCATCAGAGTGATGGCATTGCCGTTACCCTCCGTTTCGTCCATGGGCGACATGAGGGCTATTTCCTCCAGAAACTTTTGGAGCGTGGCTTCTTCCCGCGTGTCAGAAAACTCGGTCATAAAGGCGATAAGCTGTTCGACGTTTTCCTCGCGCATTTGCGCTTCTGGACTATTCTCATCGCGGAGCATTTGCAAATAGCCGCTCTGTTCAAATACTAGCTGGCCGAGTTCGGCTAGGCCTGCGCTTTTACGGACTGCAGAAAGCTCTTCCATGATGCATCTGAAGATCGCGATTTGCTTTTTGGCGCGAGTATTGAGCCCTTCTATGGAATCGAGTTGACCAATGGCCGCGTAGAGGCTTAAACCGTTGTTAAGAGCATGGCGCTGCACATAATCAAGTGAAGTATCGCCTATACCGCGCCGGGGAACGTTGATAACCCGCCGCAGGCCAACATCGTCTGAGGGGTTGGCTAAGAGGCGTAAATATGTCAGCATGTCTTTTATTTCGCGGCGTTCATAAAAGCGAATACTACCGACGATGACGTAGCGCAGGCCGGACCGTTGCAACTCCTCTTCTAGGGCGCGAGACTGGGCATTGGTTCGGTAAAGTATGGCAGCATCGCCTGGTGCGTAGCCACCCGAACCGGTCAGTTGACGTAGCGACTCGACTACAAATTTCGCTTCTCGCCGGTCGGTATCGCACTGGACTAGTTCGATTAGATGCCCTTCATCTCCATCTGTCCAAAGCGCTTTTCCCTTGCGGTCTTTGTTGTTGGATATAATTTGGTTTGCGGCTTCTAAAATGCGCTTAGTGGAACGGTAATTTTGCTCTAGTCTGACGGTTTGTGCATCGGGGTAATCGCGCTCAAAGTCGAGTATGTTGCGAAGGTCGGCTCCACGGAATTGGTAGATTGACTGGTCGTCGTCACCTACGACGCAGAGGTTGCGATGGTGGGCCGTCAACTGCTTACACAGCATGTACTGCGGGCGATTGGTATCCTGATACTCATCTACGTGAGCATAGTGAAAGCGCTGCTGGTATTTCTCTAGGACGCTAGGATGATTATCGAATTGGCGCACAGTCTCAACCAATAAATCGTCAAAATCCAGCGCATTGTTCCGGCGCAGATCCGCCTCGTAGGCAGTGTAAAGGTCGGCGATCAGCTTTTTATTGGCTGATTCACCCGCTTCGGTGGCAAAGGCCATTGGATCGACCATCGCATTTTTGGCCCGGCTTATCTGGGCGATAACTGAGCGCGGCGTCAGGTCTTTGTCATTGATATTATAGGCCTCAAAGACTCGGCGCATCGCTGCTCGTCGATCGTCTTCATCGTAAATGCTGAAGCTGCGATCTAAGCCAAAATGCTCCGCTTCGTATCGGAGTAAGCGTGCACAGATTGAATGGAATGTGCCGATCCAAATATCATTTGCTATTTCACCTACCAAGTGCTCTACCCGCTCCCGCATTTCACCGGCTGCTTTGTTGGTGAACGTGACGGCTAGGATATTCCAGGGGGTAACGCATTGCTCTTGTATCAGATGTGCGATTCGATAGGTAAGCACCCGCGTTTTGCCCGATCCCGCACCGGCTAGTATAAGGACGGGGCCTTGTGTGGCCGCTGCTGCTTTGCGTTGGTCTGGATTAAGTTGTTCGAGAATCGACATAGTATGGCCTGATCAAATCGCGGGAGATAGGAATTGTTGAATGGTGGGAATTTGCTATATATAATTGTTTGTGCAGCGAAGAGTCAAGCGTATCAGTTCAGCTTCCTGCTCTTTTCGAGCTGCTTTAATTGTCGTTTTGCAGCCTCGTGTTCGACGTTCGTGCGGCTGAATATATGGGTGCCATCGCCTCGTGCCACAAAGTAAAGATACTCGGTTTTTTCTGGATAGAGCGAAGCGTAAAGGGCTGCCTTTCCCGGGCTGCCGATTGGAGCAGGGGGTAGACCGCGGTGGCGATAAGTGTTAAACGGAGATTTGACTCGTAGGTCGGCATTTGTCAGACGCTTTTTGTGGACGCCCAGTGCGTATTCTACTGTTGCACATGACTCAAGGCGGCGATTGAGAGACAGGCGGCGTAGAAAAACGCCTGCAATGAGAGGACGCTCACTGGCAGCCTTAGCTTCCCGCTCTACGATGGAGGCGAGCGTTACCGCCTGGTGTAAGTTAAGACCTATTGAATCAAGGCGAGCAAGGGCGTCGTTGTTCAAGGTTTGGTGAAAATGCTTTACCATGCGCTGGATAACTACTTCTTCATTGGACTCCATTGAAAAAAAATAGGTTTCAGGAAACAGATAACCCTCTAAGGTCGGCTTATCAATACCCAAGCGAGCGGTAAAGGTTCGGTCTTCACTCAGTTGTACAAAGCGCGTAGAATCGACGATTCCCTGGCGGGCAAGAACTCCTGCCGTTTCGTGGCGGGTGAGTCCTTCTGGAATCGTTGCCTTAAGCATTCGCTGCGGAGCTTTAAGCAGCAGTTGAACGGTGCTAAGTAAATCCTGTTGACCATCGAGTTGGTAGGTGCCCGCTTCAAGTCTGTGCGAGAGGCCTTGTAGACGCACTGTCCATGAAAAAATACGGCCGCTGCGTATGATCCCTTCCTGCTCGAGCATGATGCCAATGGCACGGGCGCTAATCCCTTTGGGAATAGTGATGGTGCGCGGGGACTGCAAGCCGGTTGGTTGACTGTAATACAATAAGGTTACAGCCGTGCCAGCGATCGTAATTAACAGGAAGACCAGTAAAGAAAAGGTGAAGCGTAGCATGGTAGACTTTTCTATAAATGATTGAGATGCAAATGTTTCAGATCATCAACAAATACTGCAGGTCAAGCTTAGTTTCTAGTGAAGAGGGCTACAAAAAAATCCCGGAGGGCGGGGCTAAGTGGTTGCGGTCTATTTGTGTCCTTTGTCGTATTATCTTTCTGGGCCGGGTGGGTAGTGGATGGCTGATTGATTTGCGTGGGCTGATTGCGTAAAGATGCTTTAAACACGCTGTAGCGCTGGCGGCGGCGGGCATAAGTCTTTTCAACGTTATCCATAGAAGGAGGACGTCGTTGCGACCAGGTTCGCTTGGCTTTGTCAAAGCTTGCCCTAAGTTCTGCCAGAGGACAGCTTCGGCCGGGGCATTTTTGATGGGCAGAAAGATGAATTAGTCTGTTTTGATCGATTAGGACCTGCCCGTTAATACCTGATCTGGAGAATGCCATAGAGCGGCTGTCTTCTTTAAGGGATCGGCTGCTCATGATTCTACTGTGCTGGCTAACGTGCGCAATTTGGTTTAAAAAGGCGCCGATGGATTCTGGAGGAACAACGCCTTCAGGTGGACGCACAAAAGCCTCTATCATTGCGCTACGGATAATCTGCTCGTGGCGATCTTCAAACAGTTCGGGATCGCTGAATAATTCTAGGAAAAGGTTTGAACCAACAGTGCAAATCGCGCCAACTTGTCCGGCTTGATGTGGAAATGCGTCACTCAGCGTTTGGAGCTGGTTGTCGTGCTTTTGAAATACCGCGCCTATCTCGCGAGTGGAGGTGTTAGAGTTCGCTTCGGCCAGATAAGTTTTTATTTGTTCCCAAACCCAGTATTGTTGGGGTTCGCCGCTGTGCGCTAGCTGTTCGATTTTATAAGTTCGCACGGACCAGGGACAGGCATCGGCTCCGATAAAAGAGGCCTGCGGCACGGTTGGTTGACCTTCTTCGACACAGTTTACCCGAAGAGAAGATTTTTTTTGAGAAGGTAAGAGGCAGCTAAACTGTACAGAGCGCTGCTGGGTTTCGCCCATTAAAAGCTCAGATTCTCCGGCCAACACGGAGCTCGGTAGCGGGTTTTCAACGTGGACTCGATTGATAATCCCCGTATCTTGTAGCTGCATCCCGCGCCGTAGGGCTTCGGACAGCGTGAGAATTTCAGGCGGATCTGGCGATAGCTGAGTTGGGAAAAGTGGGTAGATTGCCATGGTATCTAACTTGCCATGACGTTCATATTGGGGAGGACCAATCACTAACTGTCCAAAATGCTTGGATAGAATCTTGGAGAGGGCTAGACTCATAAAAACTTAGCCTAGCGCGGAAGATACGAATGTAAACATACCGGAGAGAAATCCCAAGCTGCTGTAGCCCGCAATAACAGCAAGGCCTATGAGAAGGGGGAAAATTGCGACCATTCGTAGGTCAAAATGTGAGTCAGACCGCAGTTCTAAGGCGGCCAGCGTAGCGTCATGACCTATGGTAGTCCCGATCAGAGCTGTCGATATGGCAATCCAAAATTGGGGCTGGGACCACCGCAGCAAATAGTCCAGTAGCAAGACGGTTGATACTGTGGCAACGATACAAACGGGCCAGCGAAGATTGCCATTCCAGAATTTTCTTATGCGCAGGGCGTAAAGAGCCGCAGCCACCTGGGGGCCGAGAATCAACATTCCCGCAATCAACCCAATGGCGAAGGTAAAGACAAAGCGCGGTGCGGGGTTCCATAAAGCGATGATAAACCCAGCGGTAAAGCAGCTGCTAAGAAATGGGCGAGCTGAGTAGAGACGTTGGTTAAAATTGGCCATAGACAAGGGACACAAAGCCGCTCCTTGGGCTATTCTATCGATAGAGTTCTTCTTCGCTTGCTTGAAGGGTCGATATGATTTGAGCGGCGCGTTGGCGTCCGTCCAAACCTGCGCGAGCAAAAAATTTGGGTTGGTTGCCTACAAACACGACCGCATGTTCGTTCTTTTTGGTGTCTAGTTTAATGACGTCTCCTTGCTGCAAGTCGGCAATTTCCTTCAAAGACAGAGAGCCTTGGGCGATTTGTACTAGTGCGGAGACTTGCATCTTGCTCAGAGAGCGACTGTCGGTTACCGAATTTCCGTGTTCTTGGTTTGTAGCATGGCTAATATCGTTTTTGTTAAGACGCGGCAGGAGCGTCTCAAGGGTTGAAACGGGATAGCACAAGTGGACAAGGCCGTTTAGTGTTGTCGAATGGGCTTCAAATGCGGCAACAATAGTCGGATCACCGCTGTTCGCCGCTTGAATAAACTCTGGGTTCGTCTCAAGTTCCACATTCGTTACTTCAAGAGGGAAGCGAGTTTCCCAAGCGGACTCAAAGTCTCGGAGAAGGTTACTGACTAATTTGTTTACAATCTTTCGCTCAATGGAGGTTAAGGGGCGCATGTCGTCGCTATTGCCCACACCCTTTCCACCCAACGTTCGATCGATGATCGCCATAATTAGTTCGGGGCTCAGGCAGAGTAGCGCTTTACCTCCAGTGGGTTCTAACGTGAAGGTGAATGCGCTACAAGGGGTGGGAAGAGAGAGTAAGAATTCATTGTATAGGGGCTGGTCGACAAAGGCTAGGTCGACATCTACGACCATGCGCATGGAAGCGGCAAACGTAGACGAGAATAGTTGGGAGAACTGTTCGTGAACGTTCTCGACTACACGTAATCGGTCTTTGTTGACTCGCTGTGGGCGATTAAAATCGTAGGATTGGGGTACGCTGCTCTGAAACCCTGTTTCTATTTGGTTAGAAAAGGAGTTCTGCGTGTCGCCAGTGCGTTCATCAGCCATTGTGTCAGAGAACCTAAGAGTTTGAAAAAAGGGGCAATAGAGGGAGGGCCTACTGCGCGAAAAGTAGATAATGTTGAAAGTTGTGTCAATCGAGATTATGTGGTTGCTGGTCTCAGAAGATGCTAATGGATTACTGCGTTTTGCCGATATGATACTAAGTGCTGTGAATCTATGTCATGATAAGTGCATTTCAACAGGATCTTATTGAGGAGAGACCAAGGATGGTCGAAAAAGAATCTACGTCTGCTGTCGTAACGATGGGGAACTTGGCTTGGGGACAGCAAGAAAAGTCCGACTTGCTGTTGAAGCTGTATGAGAAGTCGATCGATTGTATGAATAAAGCCGTTGACTCAATTCAACAGGGTGCGATGGTTGAGAAAGGAGAATACCTTGTTCGGGCTCAGGATATTGTTCTGCTCTTAGGGGATGTGTTAGAACCGAAAGAGGGATCCCAAGAATTGGCCAGTAATCTCCGGCGTCTATATATGTATGTTTATAAACTTCTTATCCGTGGTAACTCAATGCTAGATGTTGAGGCTATTGAAGAGGCTCGCAAACACATGGTGCGATTGTATTCTGCCTGGAAGCACATTGCGTTAGTACAGAGAGAGGATGACGAGTTAGTAAAGCGGGTTCGGTGCTATTAAATAGTTGATAACTATGCAGATAAGAGCTTGACGCTACATGTTGTAGCGGTTACTTTCTTGGACCGAAATCTACTCTTATTCTGGATGCAAAAGCGCGTTGAATTCCCAAGCTCTCATTCGCATTGTAGGCGTCTCACACACGTATCCCGGCAAGGGTAAAACGCCTCCAAGGCAAGCTCTTAGAGAAATCGATCTGGATATTCAACGGGGTGAGATGCTCGCCCTTTTGGGGCCCAATGGTAGCGGAAAATCGACCTTATTGCGCGTACTCACCACGGCCCTAAATGCGGACTGCGGAAGCGTTGAAGTTGATGGCCACGATCTGCTCGAAGAGCCGCAAGCAGTGCGGCGCCTGTTGGGGGTAGTTTTCCAGAAGCCTGCACTTGATCGTAAGATGAGCGTTCGAGAAAACCTCGTTGCTACGGGCCATCTCTATGCCATGGCAAGAAGAGATATAGATGGTAGGATAGAAGCTTTATTAGAGGGTTTAAAATTGAAGGATCGGCTTGATGAAAAGGTGGAAGCGCTTTCGGGCGGTTTGGCTCGTAGAGTTGAGCTAGCCAAAGCGCTGTTGCATGAACCTCAGGTCCTTATTCTCGACGAACCCACAACGGGGCTGGATCCGATCTCTCGGCAGGAATTCTGGAATGAAGTGAATTATTTGCGGAGTGAGGGAACGACCGTACTCGTTACCACTCACATTCTTATGGAGGCTGCAGTCTGTGATCGCGTTGCGATCATGCACGAGGGCGATCTGCTGCAGTGTGCCCCCCCTGAAGAATTGCAGCGATCTATAGGCAAGCAGGTATTAACGCTCAGGGGGTCAGATCCCCAACAGTTGCTTGGCCAAATTGAAGATGTCTTTCGCATCAGGGGCCGTTTGGTAGACGGCGCATTGCTTTTCTCGCTTGAAGAGCCATTCAGCATAGACGCATTGTTGAATCAGTTTTCCCACTGCATAAACGATCTTTCACTCTCTCATCCATCTCTAGACGACGTATTTGTTCACCTGACAGGGCAGCGTCTTATGGTCAGTGGGGAGGTAGCATCTTGAAAGCAACTTGGGTTCTCGCTCGGCGCGAGGTTGTGCGTTTCCTGCGCCAACCTACCCGCTTATTCGGTAGTTTGGCACAACCTCTCATATTTTGGTTTTTCATGGGGTCGGGGTTCTCCGAATCATTTTCTCTACCTGGGGAATCCATGAAATATGGCGAATTCTTCTATCCGGGAATCGTCCTTATGTTGCTATTATTTGCCGCGATCTTTTCTACCATTACGCTGATCGAAGACCGCACAGCGGGTTTTCTTCAGGGGGTTCTAGTCGCTCCGGTTTCGAGGCTAAGTATTGTGGCAGGAAAAATTATGGGTGGCACGGCGATCGCGCTGTTGCAGGCCATTATCTTTTTGGCTTTTGCTCCGCTGGCGGGTATAGCGCTCTCTTTAAATTCACTCTTCCTACTGATCACACTATGTGTGATCATAGGTTTGGGCTTTACTGGACTAGGATTTATGGTGGCTTGGTTTATGGATACGGTCGCTGGCTACCACGCTGTCATGAGTGTCTTCTTCATTCCCTTATGGCTACTTTCAGGAGCTCTTTTTCCAGTGGAAGGTGCAGCGGAATGGCTGGGGTGGGTAATGCGTTTCAACCCTGTAACTTATGCGATGGAAGTGCTGCGAATGGCTTTTTACGCTCGTCCCAGCGAATTGATATACAACATTCAATTTCTGCGCGCGCTGGCTGTAGCTGGTGGATGGTCCCTGTTAACTATGACGCTCTCGGTGCTGATCGTTCGTTGGCGTAGCGATGTTTGATGCTCGAGCCGCCTGAGTAGATTATTTTTTCTCCGAACGACAGAAACCTCATAGACCTTACTCATCAATAATCATTTACTGTGTTATGCTGAATAGTGAGGTCTTTTTCGCCTTTTTCTCCTTGTTCGGAAA